>NZ_JBGBPR010000016.1:0-108349 GCF_041106275.1 Neobacillus sp. BF23-41 | reverse complement strand
GTTACGTTGGCTTAGTTTCTTAATTGAAACTAAAATTTTTGTTTGTTTGCACGATTTTGTTTGTTTAGTTTTCAAAGGACAATTTCTCTATCGCCCGTAAGCGACTTAACTAATATACCATCTGTAAAAATTAAAGTCAACAGTTTTTCTATCTTTTTTACTATGAACAATATAATAACTCTTTCTTACGATTACATCTCTATTTTATAATTCATGGACATAAGAAAAGGAGCACATTTATTGTGTGCCCCCTCTACTTTTTTATTCTACATCCTCGTTTGTTTCAACCTCATGATTTTCTTCAGGAGAGTCTCCTTCAGCTTCATTAGGATTATTTTCAAGGTTTTCTTCCTCTTCTTCTTTCTCTACTTTTGCCACAGTGGCAACAAATTCATCTTCGCTTTCCTTCATACTAATGAGCTTTACACCTTGAGTATTACGTCCCATTTTAGAAATACTGCCAACATCCATTCGGATGAGGACACCACCTGTGGTAATAAGCATCAGGTCCTCTTCACCTGTTACCGCACGCATCGAAACAAGGTCGCCATTTTTTTCTGTAACGTGGCAGGTTTTAATCCCTTTACCGCCCCTGCCTTGGATCCGGTATTCTTCCGCTTTGGTACGTTTACCGTAACCATTTTTCGTTACAATTAACACATCATTCGTTTCCTCTAATACTTCCATTCCGACAACTTCATCGTCACTATCGAGCGTAATGCCTTTCACGCCAGTGGCTGTTCGTCCCATTGATCGAACATCCGTTTCCGGGAAACGAATCAGCATACCCTTCTTTGTTCCGATAATCATATGCTTTGTGCCATCAGTTAAGCGGACAGAGATTAGTTCATCCCCTTCACGCAAACTTAGCGCAATTAGGCCGTTGTTGCGGATATGTGCAAACGATGTTAACGGAGACCGTTTTGAAATCCCTTCTTTGGTCGTAAAGAATAAGAACCAATCATCTACAAATTCCGAAACGGGAATGATTGCATTGACCCATTCTCCCTTTTCGACACCAAGGAGATTGATAATTGGTATCCCTTTCGCTGTTCGGCTGTATTCAGGGATTTCATATCCTTTAGAACGGTATACCTTCCCTTTATTTGTAAAGAAAAGGATCGTATCATGTGTTGAGGTGGTGATCAAGTGTTCAACAAAGTCATCCTCGTTTGTACCCATTCCTTGGATTCCCCGTCCGCCTCGTCTTTGAGCACGATAGGTGGAAACAGGGAGACGTTTAACATATCCGTTATGGGTTAAAGAAATAACAATATTTTCACGAGGAATTAGATCTTCATCCTCAATATTTTCAATTCCGCCCGTTACGATTTCTGTCCGGCGCTTATCATTAAAACGCTCTTTGATTTCATTCATTTCTTCGCGGATAATTTCAAATACCTTTTCCTCATCCGCTAAAATTGCCTTTAATTCAGCGATTAGCTTCACAAGGTTTTGATATTCTTCTTCGATCTTTTCTCTTTCCAATCCAGTTAAACGCTGTAGGCGCATATCCAGAATGGCCTGAGCTTGCTTTTCAGAAAGATTAAAGGTAGTCATTAAGCCTTCACGAGCGATGTCTGTCGTTTGTGAGCTGCGGATTAAACTAATAACTTCATCAAGATGATCCAAGGCAATTCTTAAACCATCTAAGATGTGGGCACGTGCTTCCGCTTTACGTAATTCAAACTCGGTCCTTCTACGAATGACTACTACTTGATGATCTAAGTAATGCACTAAGCATTGCTTGAGAGTCAACACCTTTGGATGTCCATTAACTAGGGCTAGGGTGTTAATTCCAAAGCTGGTTTGAAGTGCTGTATGTTTATATAAATTATTTAAAAGGACGTTGGCATTCGCATCTTTACGAACCTCAATAACAATCCGCATTCCTTTACGATCGGATTCATCTCTTAGGTCGGTAATGCCTTCAATTTTTTTATCGCGGGCTAATTCAGCGATTTTTTCAACTAATCTCGCTTTGTTCACTTGGTATGGTAATTCATTAACAATGATAACTTCTTTACCATTTGCTTTTTGTTCGATTACTACTTTTGCACGAACTGTTATTGATCCTCTGCCTGTTTCATACGCTTTACGAATACCGCTCCGGCCCAAGATGATTCCACCTGTTGGGAAATCTGGACCTGGGATAATTTCCATAAGCTCCTGCGTCGTAATTTCAGGGTCACGACTAAGCGCTAACACAGCATCAATTACCTCGCCAAGCTGGTGCGGAGGGATATTGGTCGCCATACCAACGGCAATCCCGGTCGACCCATTGACTAAAAGGTTAGGGAACCTGGCCGGTAATACAACAGGCTCTCTTTCTTCGCCATCATAGTTGTCTTGATAATCAATGGTATCTTTGTTTATATCTCTTAATAATTCCATCGAGATTTTAGACATTCTTGATTCTGTATAACGCATTGCTGCCGCTGAGTCACCATCGACAGAACCGAAGTTTCCATGTCCATCTACAAGCATGTACCGATAGTTGAAGTCCTGTGCCATCCGAACCATTGTTTCATAAACGGCAGAGTCACCATGCGGGTGATACTTACCGATGACATCCCCAACGATACGGGCTGATTTTTTATATGGTTTATCTGAATGCATACCCAGATCATGCATAGCATATAGAATTCGGCGATGAACTGGTTTCAACCCATCCCGAACATCTGGAAGGGCACGTGAAACGATAACACTCATCGCATAGTCAAGAAAGGAAGCTTTCATTTCTTTACTAATATTAATCTCTGTTACTTGAGAATTTGGGGTTTCAGCCATACTTATTTCCTCCTTTCACCTTTTCTTTATATATCTAAATTCTTCACGTATTGAGCATTCGCCTCAATGAAATTACGACGTGGTTCTACTTTTTCACCCATTAACATATCAAAGGTTTCGTCTGCTTCGATCGCATCTTCAAGACTTACCTGCAGCATAGCTCTATTTTCAGGATCCATTGTTGTTTCCCATAATTGATCAGGATTCATCTCACCTAAACCTTTATACCGTTGGATATTCGGTTTTGGAGCAGCTGGAAGCATGGCAAATATCCGTTCAAGTTCTTTATCATTATAGGCGTACTCAATTCGTTTACCTTGTTGAACCTTATAAAGCGGCGGCTGGGCAATATAAATATAACCGGCTTCTAAGATTTTTCTCATAAAACGGTAAAAGAACGTTAAGAGAAGCGTCCGAATATGGGCACCATCCACATCAGCATCGGTCATAATGACAATTTTATGATAACGGGCTTTAGCAATATCAAAATCTTCACCAATGCCTGTTCCAATCGCTGTAATCATCGCCCTAACTTCATTGTTAGAAAGGATTCTATCGAGACGTGCTTTTTCCACATTAAGAATTTTCCCTCGAAGTGGCAGTATCGCTTGGAAATGGCGATCACGACCTTGCTTTGCCGATCCGCCAGCGGAATCACCCTCTACGATATACATTTCACTTTCAGCCGGATCCTTTGAAGAACAGTCAGCCAATTTCCCAGGTAAACTAGAAACCTCTAAAGCACTTTTCCGGCGTGTTAATTCCCTAGCTTTCTTTGCAGCAAGCCTTGCACGTGCTGCCATTAAGCCTTTTTCGACAATTTTTCTAGCAACTGATGGATTTTCCAACATGAACTTATCAAAGGTACTTGCAAAAACGGTATCAGTGATCGTTCTCACTTCAGAATTCCCTAATTTAGTCTTCGTTTGTCCTTCAAATTGGGGATCAGGATGTTTAATCGAGACGATCGCCGTGATACCTTCACGAACATCTTCACCAGAAAGATTGGTATCGTTCTCCTTGATTAAGCTATTTTTCCGAGCGTAATCATTGATAACCCTTGTTAACGCAGTCTTAAAACCGGATTCATGCGTTCCACCTTCATAGGTGTGGATATTATTTGCGAAAGAGTAAATGTTATCTGTATACCCCTCGTTATATTGGAGTGCGACTTCAACACTAATGCCGTCACGCTCTCCCTCCATGTAAATCGGTTCTTCATGAATCACTTCTTTTGTGCGGTTTAAATGCTCAACATATGATTTAATTCCGCCTTCGTAGTAGTATTCATTGCGTTTATTTTCAACACGCTTATCCTCAATCGTGATCTTTATTCCCCTGTTAAGGAAGGCAAGTTCACGAAGTCTAGTGGCTAGAATGTCATATTCATATACTAATGTTTCTGTAAAAATCTCACCATCTGGTTTAAAGTGCGTAACTGTACCCGTGATATCAGTCGTTCCAATGACCTCTAATTCTTGAACTACCGCGCCGCGTTCAAATTTGATTGAGTAAATTTGACCATCCCTGTGTACATATACCTCAAGTTCCGTGGAAAGGGCATTAACTACTGACGCGCCAACACCATGCAGTCCTCCGGATACCTTATATCCTCCGCCGCCGAATTTACCGCCGGCGTGCAGCACAGTCATTATGACTTCTACCGCTGGTCTACCCATTTTTTCCTGAATTCCGACTGGGATTCCACGGCCATTATCCTTTACCGTGATGCTGTTGTCTTCTTCAATAATGACATTGATTTCATCACAGAAACCAGCCAGCGCCTCGTCAATACTGTTATCAACAATTTCCCAAACAAGATGATGAAGACCTTTACCACTTGTTGAACCAATATACATACCGGGTCTTTTTCGAACAGCTTCAAGTCCTTCAAGAACCTGTATCTGTTCCGCACCATATGCTTCTTCGACTGCTTTTTGTTCCAAAGTCATGCTTGTTCACCTGCACCTTCTGACAAAAATATATCTATATCGTTAATTAAAAAATAAATAAATATCAAAATTCATGTATATTCATTTGAGTTGATCGTTTCTTTAAAGTTCCTGAAGAAATCGGGGATAAGTAAACATTGTCATATGTAATAATGACTGATTTAAAGGGGTTTTTCGATAGATTGATTACCTTTTCTTTACGTTGACTGATGAACTCCTCTACAAGCGGCGAGTTGTTTGCACTCTCTTTATCCAAGATAGAAATAATATCTCTTGCCCTAATATTAATATCTTCCCCGATATGGATATACATGGTACACCTCAATTAATTTTCTTTATGACACCAGCTTCAACGATAAACGTGGAAGCTTCCCTTAATGTTTGATGGTCAATCCCCTCGACACTTGTGGTAGTCACGAAGGTTTGAACTCTTCCTTGGATGGTATTAAGCAAGTGAGACTGCCGATAGTCATCTAATTCCGATAAAACATCATCTAGCAGTAAAATGGGATATTCACCAATTTCAGCAGAAATTAATTCAATTTCTGCAAGCTTTACGGATAGTGCTGTGGTACGCTGCTGACCTTGTGATCCAAATGTTTGAACGTCTCTTCCGTTTACATAAAAAAGCAGATCATCACGATGGGGACCGAAAAGCGTAGTACCTCGCTCAATTTCCCTAGTTCTAACCTTGCTGAATTTTTCTTCAAAGCATGCTATCATCTTCGACAAATTTTGATCTTCTAATACCTCTACCGACGGTTTATAGGTAATTTCGAGCGTTTCCAAGCCTCTTGAAATCCCTTGATGAATCGGTTTTGCCCAATTCTGAAGTAAGTGCAGGAATTCAAACCTTTTCGCCACAATTTTCACAGCCATCTGGATAAATTGTTCCGTTAATATCTCAAGCATGGTCTGATCGGTCTGTTTTCTGATCTGTAACATTTTCAAAAAATGATTACGCTGCTGGAGAATTTTTTGATATTGACTCATATCATGTAAATAAATGGGCGATACCTGTCCAATTTCCATATCAATAAATCGTCTTCGGACCTGCGGGCTGCCTTTCACTAAGTTAAGGTCCTCAGGAGCAAACATAACCACATTCATATTGCCTACATATTGACTTAATTTTTGCTGCTCAATATGGTTGCATTTTGCTTTTTTGCCCTTTTTAGAAATAATTAATTGCAGCGGCAATGAGCTGTGTTGTTTTTGAACCCTACCCTCTATTTTAGCATACTCTTGGTCCCAGCGAATAAGTTCTTTATCATTGGAGGTCCGGTGCGACTTCGCCATAGCCAAAACATAAATTGATTCCATGACGTTTGTTTTACCTTGGGCGTTTTCACCCAGGATGACATTTACTTTATTTTCAAATTCTACGAACAATTCTTCGTAGTTTCGATAATTTGTTAGCGCTAATTTTTCGATATACATGCAAACGACATCCTTTAGCCTTGCTACTCGGTAATTATTTTGATAATTACTCGGTAATCACAAACTCCCCAAAACCAGCAATTTGGATTTTGTCACCGGTGCGCAGCTTTCTTCCTCTTCTTTGATCTTGTTCGCCATTAATCAATATATCATGTTCACTTAAAAACCATTTTGCCATGCCGCCCGATTGAATTACTTCAGCCAATTTAAGAAATTGACCCAGCGTAATAAATTCAGTATCGATCTTAATTTTTTCAGGCAAATCGTCACCCTCGTTTCTAAAATGGTCTCAATACTTTATTTTACTAAATATTTCACAGAGATACAAAGGAAACTAAAAGAAAGCCACCAATGTGTGGTGGCATATGGGTTTAGACTCTATAAATTTAGTATGTTCGAACGGGTAATATTAATTGCAAAATCGTTTCATCATGAAGCGGGCGAATGACGAACGGGCGCATGGCTCCAGTAAAGCTTACCCTAACATCTGTTCCTTCAAGCGCCTTTAATGCATCCATCATATATTTGGCACTAAAAGAAATCTTCAAATCTTCACCCTCGATGGCTTCGCTTTGAATTTCCTCGACTACCTTCCCGACCTCAGGAGTATTTGAAGAAATTTCAATAATTCCGCCTTCAATTGTCGAAAATTTGACAACATTGTTTCTTCCTTCTCTTGCCAGCAAAGAGGCACGATCAATTGCATGCAAGAATTCCTTTGTATTTACCGTCACATCCGTTTTACTTTCATTCGGAATTAAACGAGAGGTATCCGGATAATTTCCTTCTAACAATCTTGAGAAAAATAATAAGTGCTTCGCTTTAAATAATATTTGATTCTCGGTAATAACAATATCAATTAAGTCATGGCTGTCATCAATAATCTTACTCAACTCATTCAAGCTTTTTCCTGGAATGACCACATTATAGTTTTCGTTGTTCGCTATTTCGATCTTTGCCTTTCGAAGCGCGAGTCGGTGACTATCTGTTGCAATACAGTTTAGTTCCCCGTTTTCAACCTTCCAGTTTACACCTGTCAAGATGGGGCGTGTTTCTGAGGAGGACACTGCAAAATGAGTTTGGCGAATCATCGCTTTTAAAAGATCTGTTGCAATATGAAATTTATTATTTTCTTCGATCTGTGGAAGGTGAGGATACTCTTCAGCATCCAGGCCAATCAAGTTAAATTCAGATTTTCCAGAACGAATGACCGTTTGAAGCGAGCCTAAGACTTCAATTTCAACCGAATCAGTCGGGAGCTTTTTGACAATTTCACTAAATACTTTTGCTTGGAGAACGATCGCTCCTGCTTGTTTCAATTCAATAATTTCATTACCAGCATCCTCTTTTGGAATAAAGGATTCAATGGAAATATCAGAATCACTTCCTGTTAAGGTAACACCTTCTGATGTAGCTGTGATTTTAATTCCGGTTAAGATAGGGATTGTTGTTCTTGTAGTAACAGCCTTCATAACGTCTTGAACACTCTGAACTAACCGATCTCTTTGAATGATAAATTTCATCGCATGTATTCCTCCGTTTTAAGCATATTTTTTATAGCTATAACATAATATATTTTTTTAAAAAAAGAGTAGAAGTACTAGTAGGGCCTGTTGATATGTGGATAACTGGATTATTTCAACGGAAACACAGCCTATCCACATGTGGACAGACTGTGTGTAAATGCAAAGAAGTTATTCACATATTTGAAAGAAAAAAACACCAATAACTGCCTAAACTTTTAATAGTTCATGCAGTTCTTTCATTTGCCTTTGCAGCTGGGCATCGGTCTGAAGTAGTTTGGAAATTTTCTCATGAGCATGTATGACAGTCGTATGATCGCGGCCGCCAAATTCTTCTCCTATTTTAGGCAAAGAATAATCGGTTAATTCCCGTGATAGGTACATCGCAATTTGTCTAGGAAAGGCAAGCGACTTTGTCCGCTTTTTTGCCTTAAAGTCCTCGAGTTTTATACTAAAGAGTTCCCCGACTGTCTTCTGAATATCCAGAATGGTTATTACTTTAGGCTTTGAACTTGGAATAATATCTTTTAATGCCTCTGCTGCTAAATTAGCATTAATATCTTTATTGATTAAGGAAGAATAGGCGACCACTCGGATCAGTGCTCCTTCTAGCTCCCGGATGTTTGTATCAATTTGGTTGGCGATATAAAGCATTACCTCGTTAGGTATATCTAATCCTTCGGCTCTAGCTTTTTTGCGAAGAATGGCAATTCTCGTTTCCAAATCGGGCGGTGTAATATCTGTAATCAATCCCCATTCAAACCGTGACCTGAGCCGGTCCTCTAACGTTGGAATTTCTCTAGGCGGCCGGTCGCTGGAGATAATAATCTGTTTGCTTTCCTCATGAAGAGCATTGAAGGTATGAAAAAATTCTTCTTGTGTTGATTCTTTTCCAGCTAAAAATTGAATATCATCTATAAGTAAAATATCGACATTTCGATATTTATTGCGGAAACTCTCTGCTTTATTGTCACGAATCGAGTTAATAAATTCATTTGTAAATTTTTCAGATGATAAATAAACCACTTTTGCTGCAGGGTTATGATCTAAGACATAATGGCCAATTGCATGCATTAAGTGCGTTTTTCCTAATCCAACTCCTCCATAAATAAAGAGGGGATTGTATGCTTTGGCTGGTGCTTCGGCAACTGCCAGTGAAGCAGCGTGGGCAAAACGGTTGCCTGAGCCAATAACAAACGTATCAAAAGTGTATTTCTGATTTAAAATACCCTGAGGAAATTCCCCATGGTCATCGTCCTTTTTTACCTTTTTCGGTGGCAGCAGGACATCACTTTCTGACTCGTTTTGATTTTGCGGAATGATAAACTTAACAGAAAGCTCTTCTCCGGTAATTTCATAGAGGATCCCAGAGATTAGCTGCGAATAACGCTCTTCCAGCCAATCACGAGCAAACTCATTGGGAGCAGTGATGATTAGCAAATCGCCTTGAAGGGAATGGGCCTTTGTGGACTTAAGCCAGGTATCAAAGCTTGGTTTGCTTATTTTTTTTTCTATATTGGCTAATGCAGCATGCCAAAGATCCGCGATATTTTCCAAATAATATCCCTCCTTTGTTGTGTTTTTTTATAAAACAACGCGTTTTTCTTAATTATACCGTCAGTACAACCTATTAATTTATAAATATACGAAATAGTGAATGTGGATAATAAATAATAAGGAAGTAAAATGGAGTTTCGACAATATCCACCTCTTGTGGACAACTTTCTGCAGTACCCTCGGATAAACTATCCACATGATATCCACAAATTGTGGATAACGTATTATTGTGGATAAAGTTATTCAGAGTGAAAACACAAATATGATATCAAATTATTGCTTGATGTGCAATGCCTTTTCGCAGTTTATCCACAACTGTAACAATATGTGCACAGTAATTGTCCACAAGTAGATATTTTGTGCAAAACCTGTCAATATCTTGTGTAGAATGTGAAAAAAATGTCGAAAATTTATCCACAGGATATTCGTACTTTCCAGGAGAAAGGGCTGGATGAATTATGGGAGTAAAAATAAGAATTCCACTTTCATGGTTCAGATCTATTCTTATAGCTATAGAATTTCTGGAAATTAGCAAATTCATGTTCAATAAAATTTGGAAATGGAAACAATAGTGAAGAGTAGTTGACAATTTTATGGTGAGGTCTTTATAATAAGTAAGACTGTCATTTAAACTTGATAGCTATTCCTCAGGGAGGTGTCATATAATGAAAAGAACATATCAACCAAATAGCCGTAAACACAGTAAAGTTCATGGCTTCCGTAGTCGTATGAGCTCAGCTAATGGCCGTAAGGTTCTAGCTCGTCGTCGTCTAAAGGGAAGAAAAGTATTATCAGCATAGACCACTGCAAAGTCAGTGGTCTTTTTTCTAATCCGACTGAAGGTGTTTTTATGAAAAAAGAGCTGCGTATTAAAAAAAATAAAGAATTTCAAACGGCATTTCAAAAGGGCCAATCATTTGCAAATAGGCAATTTGTCGTCTATTCATTAAAAAAAGAGGGACAAGACTATTTTCGCATTGGCCTATCGGTGAGTAAGAAGATTGGAAATGCGGTGACAAGGAATAGAATTAAAAGGTATGTAAGGCAATCCATTTTTGAACTGAACGAACAGTTAGCACCAGGGAATGATTACGTGATTATTGCCAGGAAGCCAGCAGCTGAAATGGATTTTTTTGAGGTGAAAAAAAGTTTAACCCATGTACTTAAAGTTGGGAAGGTTTTGAAAAAGTGACTTTAAGGACAAAATTTGCAAAGGAATTCGTTGAATATTTATATCCTATTGAAGACAATTCCTTTGCCTAGGTGATAAAATACCTTTGAAATCATCCAAAATAAATTGTACATAGATTTGATTCTAAACTGTTCATTATCTTTATTGTAAGGAGGAAAATTTGGTTGAAAAAACGAATATTACTAGGTATTGGTTTACTTTCTGTATTTATGTTCCTAACAGGATGCAGTGAAATTAAGAAGCCAATCACATCGGAGAGTTCAGGCTTTTGGAATGAGTATATTGTCTATCCTTTATCCTGGTTGATCAAAGAAGGGGCGCTTATTCTCGGGGGCAGTTTTGGGTTATCGATTATTGTCGTAACTATCCTGATCCGCCTTGCGATTTTGCCACTAATGATCAAGCAGACAAGAAGTTCAAAAGCGATGCAAGCATTGCAGCCAGAAATGGCCGAACTGAAAAAGAAATATAGTTCTAAAGATCAAAAAACACAGCAAAAGCTGCAACAGGAAACCATGGCACTTTTTTCAAAACATGGTGTAAATCCAATGGCTGGCTGTTTTCCATTAATTGTACAAATGCCAATTTTAATTGGTTTTTACCATGCCATCTCACGAACAAGGGAAATTGCAAACGATAATTTCCTATGGTTTGACCTTGGTGATAAAGATCCTTACTATATTTTGCCGATAGTGGCAGGTATAACCACGTTTATTCAGCAAAAAATTATGATGGCTGGACAAGATCAGAATCCACAAATGGCGATGATGCTTTGGATGATGCCAATCATGATTGTTGTTTTTGCCTTT
This sequence comes from Neobacillus sp. BF23-41, assembly GCF_041106275.1. NCBI lineage: Bacteria > Bacillati > Bacillota > Bacilli > Caryophanales > Bacillaceae > Neobacillus > Neobacillus sp. BF23-41. Next base: position 97,086 of record NZ_JBGBPR010000016.1, on the reverse strand, counting down.
AGTTTCCCTGCCGCGCTTTCGTTGTACTGGGTAGTAGGAAATATTTTTATGATTGTGCAGACCTATTTTATTAAAGGACCGGATTTGAAAATGGCAAAAGCATCCGGTAATGCGGGAGGAGCAAAAAAGTGAAACAGGTAACTGCTACAGGACAAACTGTCGAAGAAGCAGTAAAATCAGCTTTAGCTCAATTACAAACCAGCAAAGACCGCACAGATATTGACATTATTGATCAAGGAAAAAAAGGGATTTTCGGTATTTTTGGTTCACGTCCGGCTGTTGTAAAAGTAACTGTCATCATAGATCCCATTGAAGAAGCAAAGAAATTTCTAACTCAAGTAAGTGAACAGATGGGAGCGCCCGCAGAAATAGAAATCAAACGCGAAGGTAAACATGTTCATTTTATTATGACGGGTGAAAAGATTGCGTTATTGATTGGGAAAAGAGGTCAAACATTAAATTCGCTTCAATATTTAACACAATTAGTGCTAAATCGTTTTTCGAATCAGTATTTAACCGTGATCTTGGACGCGGAGGATTACCGAAAAAGAAGAAATGAAACGCTGATTCAATTAGCCCATCGTCTCGCCCAAAAGGTGGTTAAGTCAGGAAAAGATGTAACCTTAGAACCGATGCCTTCCTATGAGCGAAAAGTGATTCATGCTGCTTTATCTGATAATAAACGCATCAAAACACTTTCTGATGGATCGGAGCCACATCGCTTTATTGTGATTACTCCAGCATCAAAAAGATAAGGATTTAAACTTAAAAACAAAATCACAAAGGCATCCTATTGAATGATAGGGTGTCTTTTTTTGTCGAATTTTAAAAAAATGAGCCTGTTGATAACATTCAATTTTTTCACATTTTTCGTTTTATTGTTATTCACATGTGGATAAGTTAAAATAATAATGAGATAGAAGTGAATTGTGGATTAATAATTATTTGGAAGATGGTTTACTTTTTCCACAGAAAATGATGTGGTATTCTATTGTTTTGGAGAAAAAATATTTTTTATATAGATGAACCGATTTTTTAATGTGAGGTGAAGGAAATGGAATCTGATACGATTGCGGCAATATCGACTCCGATGGGTGAGGGTGCGATTGCGATTGTGCGTTTGAGCGGGGATGAAGCATTCCCGATAGCAGACAAGCTATTTAGGAGTATCGGTGGGAAAAGGCTGACTGAGGCAGCAACCCATACGATCCACTATGGACACTTGATAGACCCTAATACGGGGCAAGTGGTTGAAGAGGTTATGGTGTCTGTCATGAAAGGGCCAAAAACTTTTACAAAAGAGGATGTTGTTGAAATAAACTGCCATGGCGGGATTGTTTCTGTGAATAGAGTTCTTCAGCAGGTGTTAACGAATGGAGCGAGACTCGCGGAACCGGGAGAGTTTACAAAAAGGGCATTTTTAAATGGACGGATTGATTTATCCCAAGCGGAAGCGGTGATGGATTTAATCAGGGCAAAAACGGACCGCGCGATGAACGTCGCTTTGGGACAAATGGAAGGGCGCCTGTCGAAATTAATTCGAAGACTACGTCAGGAGATTTTAGAAATCCTTGCCCATGTGGAAGTGAATATAGATTATCCGGAATATGACGATGTCGAAGAAATGACCCATAAGATGTTAGCAGAGAAGGCCCATTTTGTTCGGGAAGAGATCAAAAAGCTATTGCAAACGTCGGAACAGGGGAAAATTTTACGAGAAGGACTGTCTACTGCGATTGTTGGCCGTCCGAATGTAGGAAAATCCTCGCTATTAAACAGTCTAGTTCATGAAAACAAGGCGATTGTGACGGATATTCCTGGAACCACAAGGGATGTAATTGAAGAATACGTGAATGTTCGCGGTGTCCCATTGCGACTTTTGGACACGGCAGGAATTAGGGAAACAGAGGATATTGTCGAACGAATTGGAGTGGAGCGTTCCCGCCAAGTTTTACAAGACGCGGATTTAATTTTGCTTGTTTTAAATTATGCTGACAAGTTAAGTATGGAAGATGAGCAGCTTTTTGAAGTGGTCAAAGGGATGGATGTTATCGTTATCGTCAATAAAACGGATTTGCCGCAGCAAATTGATCTGGAGAAAGTGAATGAGTTAGCAAAAGAGCATAAGATTGTCACTACTTCACTACTTGAGGACCGTGGCGTCGATGAGTTAGAGGAAGCGATCGCTTCGTTATTTTTTGCAGGCTCGATTGATGCTGGCGATATGACCTATGTTTCAAACAGTCGTCATATTGCACTATTGCACCAAAGCTTAAAGACAATCGAAGAAGCAATTGATGGGGTCGAAATGGGTACCCCTATTGATATTGTTCAAATAGATTTAACAAGAACATGGGAATTACTTGGCGAAATCATTGGCGAGAGTGTCCACGAAAGCCTGATCGACCAGTTATTTTCGCAATTCTGTTTAGGGAAATAGAAAGAGGAGTGACTACATGCAATACGAAGCAGGAAATTATGACGTCATTGTCGTTGGAGCAGGCCATGCCGGCTGTGAAGCGGGCCTTGCGGCGGCGAGACTTGGCGCCAAAACATTAATGATTACCATCAATCTTGATATGGTTGCCTTTATGCCATGTAACCCATCCGTAGGCGGACCAGCTAAGGGGATCGTCGTTCGTGAAATAGATGCTCTGGGCGGGGAAATGGGTCGAAATATTGATAAAACCTATATCCAAATGAGAATGCTGAACACGGGAAAAGGTCCAGCTGTCCGCGCGTTAAGAGCGCAGGCTGATAAATTTGCTTACCAGCATGAAATGAAAAAAACACTCGAGGAAGAACCGAATTTAACTTTACTGCAGGGTATGGTCGAGAAACTGATTGTCGAGGATGGAATTTCTAAAGGGGTTATCACAAAGACAGGGGCGGTCTACCGCTCAAAAACGGTCGTCATTACAACCGGAACCTATTTACGTGGGGAAATTATCCTTGGTGAGTTGAAATATTCAAGTGGTCCAAATAATCAGCAGCCATCGATTAAGCTGTCTGAACATTTAGAGGAGCTTGGTTTCGACCTTGTTCGTTTTAAGACTGGAACCCCGCCACGTGTTAATAGTAATACGATTGATTATAGTAAAACAGAAATCCAGCCTGGCGACGAAGTTCCACGATCGTTTTCCTATGAAACAACGAAATATATTACGGACCAACTGCCATGCTGGTTGACCTATACCAATGAACGCACCCATCAGTTAATTGACGCCAATCTACATCGTTCTCCAATGTATTCCGGAATGATTAAAGGGACAGGACCAAGGTATTGTCCATCGATTGAAGATAAGGTCGTCCGCTTTAATGATAAGCCGCGCCATCAGATTTTCCTTGAGCCTGAAGGAAGACACACAAAGGAAGTCTATGTACAGGGTCTATCCACGAGCTTACCGGAAGATGTACAGCAGGAAATTCTTAAAACCGTTCCAGGACTTGAAAATGTGCAAATGATGAGAGCTGGATATGCGATTGAATACGATGCGATTGTGCCAACACAGTTATGGCCTACCCTGGAAACCAAAGTGGTTGAAGGACTGTATACGGCTGGTCAAATTAATGGAACTTCCGGCTATGAAGAAGCAGCAGGACAAGGAATCATGGCTGGTATCAATGCAGGACTGAAAGCGATTGGCCGTGACCAGTTAATTTTAAGTCGTTCCGATGCGTATATTGGAGTTTTAATTGATGATTTGATCACTAAAGGAACAAATGAGCCATACCGATTGTTAACGTCAAGAGCAGAGTATCGCCTACTGTTACGACATGATAATGCTGATTTACGCTTAACCGAAATGGGCCATCAAATCGGACTGATTCGTGACGACCGATACGAACGATTTTTAGCAAAGAAAGACGCAATTGAGGCTGAAAAGCAGCGTTTAGAGTCGACGTTTTTGAAACCGACGGCTGAGGTTCAAGAGCTGATTCGAAGCATTGGCGGCAGTGAATTAAAGGATGGAATCCGCGCTTCTGATTTATTAAAAAGACCAGAAATGAACTATGAACTGCTTGAAACCATTTTTCCAAGTGATGTCAGCCTTGATGAAGATGTGAAGGAACAGGTTGAAATCCAGTTAAAATATGAGGGCTATATTACCAAGTCACTACAACAGGTTGACCGCTTAAAGAAAATGGAAGATAAGAAAATCCCTGAGAATATTGATTATGACACGGTGTCAGGCCTTGCGACAGAAGCCAGACAGAAACTAAAACTAGTCAAACCGCTATCAATTGCCCAGGCATCCCGGATTTCAGGAGTGAATCCAGCGGATGTTTCGATCCTGCTTGTGTACCTAGAACAAGGCAAAATAGCTAGAGTTTCAAATGAATAATTATGTGAGGAAGATTATTGAATGATCATTGAACAATTTGCAGCAAACCTAAGGGAAAAAGGGATCTCCCTTTCAAGTGAACAGCTCGGCCAATTTGAAATATACTTTGAGACATTGGTCGAGTGGAATGAAAAAATGAATTTAACCGCTATTACGGATAAAGCTGAAGTGTATCTTAAGCATTTTTATGATTCGATTACGGCTTCCTTCTATTTTGATTTTACAAAGCCTTTTCATCTTTGTGATGTGGGGGCGGGAGCGGGGTTCCCTAGTATTCCGCTAAAAATTGTTTTCCCACATATCGAAGTGACGATTGTTGATTCACTAAACAAGCGCATTTCGTTTTTAAATCATCTCGCGAAGGAATTAAAATTGGAAAATGTTCATTTTATTCATGATCGCGCCGAAACCTTTGGGGTAAATCCAAATTTCCGCGAAAATTTTGAAGTCGTAACCGCAAGGGCCGTGGCAAGAATGTCTGTGTTGAGCGAGCTCTGCCTGCCACTTGTTAAAGTAGGCGGACACTTTATTGCCATGAAAGCTGCCCATGCGAAAGATGAATTAGAGATCGGTCAAAAGGCAATTTCCATTCTGGGCGGAAGGTTGGAAGATATGCACACCTTTACACTGCCAATGGAAGAAAGCGAGCGGAATATTTTAATCATTAAAAAGGAAAAACAAACACCAATGAAATACCCGCGCAAGCCTGGGACACCAGGAAAGACACCGATTGAATAAGAAAAGCACACTTCCTTTGCGAGGTGTATTGTAAGAAAAACGGATTTGGAGTGCTAACAATTTTTCAATAAACATGTTATTCTAGGCAGGAAGAATGTCTGTATTCAGAGAATAAGTAATAGGGAGTTTCGTAAAGGTGGTGTTGGGGATGAAGCAATCGTTTACACGCTTTTTTGGCCTCGGCGATAAGGGAGAACAAGAGGTTGCGCTTGAAAAAGAGCTAATTGTAGAAAAAAACGAGGAAATAAAAAAGATTCCAATTGACCATATTGTTGCAAACCGATTTCAGCCTCGTACGGTTTTTGATGAAGAGAAAATTGAAGAATTAGCGCGAACAATTCACATTCATGGGATCATTCAACCGATTGTCGTTAGAGAGTTTGCCATTGACCAATATGAAATTATTGCTGGGGAACGCCGTTTTCGTGCGATGAAAAAGCTCGGTTGGACCGAAGCACCAGCCATTATAAAAAATTTATCAGATACTGAAACGGCCTCTGTTGCTTTAATTGAGAATTTACAACGGGAAGAGCTGTCGCCGATTGAAGAAGCGATGGCGTATGGGAAATTGCTGGAATTGCACAATTTAACCCAAGAAGCATTAGCACAACGCCTTGGGAAAGGGCAGTCAACCGTTGCCAACAAGCTTCGTCTTCTTAAATTGCCGCAGCCTATTCAAGAGGCATTGTTAAATAAAATTATTACAGAGCGTCATGCACGTGCACTGATCCCTCTTAAAGATCCAGAAAAACAAGTGGTGCTATTGGCTGAAATTATTGAAAAGAATTTTAATGTCAAGCAGACAGAGGAACGTGTGGTCAAACTGCTTGAACAAAAAAGCGAAAAGCCAAAGCCGAAACGGAAGGCTTTCAGTAAAGATATGAGAATCGCCGTAAATACCATTCGTCAATCATTAACAATGGTAACAGACAGCGGGATTAACCTCGATGCTGAAGAAGAAGAATTTGATGAATTCTACCAATTTACAATTCGCATACCAAAGAAAAAGTAAGATCAATAGAATAATAGATGCTAGAACCAAACGAAATCACAAGTTTGGTTCTTTTTATTATGTTAAAGATCAATATTGATTTTGCCACTATGTTGATTGGAGCGGAAATCAACATTCCAGTATAAAGAGCCTTTATTTGAGGAATTTTCGTAATAAATAGTAATTTATGGATAATTAATGTCCATTCCCCCTCTAAATCACAGATATAAACTAATTGAAAATTTGAATATTTTTAGAAAAAATCCAACAACCTTTCTGTTTCATGCTAAAATAAAGGAATGGAATTTTTCCTATCATAAATTCAGTTTAGATTAGCCAAATGACTAGTATTTTAATAGAATTTAATAGAAACATAGAATAAAACTTTGAGAGAATAAAAGGGTAGGTGACATCGTGGGCAAAATTCTTGCAATCGCGAATCAAAAAGGCGGAGTCGGTAAAACGACTACCTCTGTCAACCTAGGGGCCTGCTTAGCATATATTGGGAAACGTGTCCTGCTAGTCGACACGGACCCGCAGGGAAACGCAACAAGCGGGATTGGTATTGAAAAGGCAGAAGTTGACCAATGCATATATGATGTTTTAGTAGATGATGTAGAAGCAAAGGATGTTATTAAACAAACATCGGTCGAAAATTTGTATGTGATACCAGCAACAATTCAGCTGGCAGGGGCAGAAATTGAATTGGTTCCGACGATTTCTAGAGAAGTTCGTCTGAAACGAGCTCTTGGAGAGGTTAAAGATCAATTTGATTATATTATAATTGACTGTCCGCCATCGTTAGGATTATTGACGATCAATGCGTTAACGGCCTCTGATGCTGTCTTAATTCCTGTTCAATGTGAGTACTATGCGTTAGAAGGCCTAAGCCAATTATTAAGTACAGTAAGACTTGTTCAAAAGCATTTGAATCAGGATTTGAAAATTGAAGGCGTCTTATTAACGATGCTTGATGCTCGAACCAATCTCGGCCTTCAAGTAATTGAAGAAGTAAAAAAGTATTTTCAAGATAAAGTGTATAAAACCATTATTCCAAGGAATGTCCGTCTAAGTGAAGCACCAAGCCATGGGGAACCAATCATTACTTATGATTCGAAATCGCGTGGTGCTGAGGTGTATTTAGATTTAGCGAAGGAAGTGGTCTCAAATGGCTAAAGGTTTAGGAAAAGGACTAAACGCAATTTTTACGGATGTTGGCAAGGAAGAAACAGTTCAAGAAATCAAGCTTAAGGAACTGCGCCCCAACCCTTACCAGCCGCGAAAAACCTTCCAACAAGAGGCAATTGATGAATTAAAAGATTCTATTTTAGAACATGGAATCTTACAGCCAATCGTCGTGAGAAAAAGCCTTAGAGGGTATGAAATTGTTGTCGGTGAACGGCGTTTTCGGGCTGCAAAGGAAGCAAAGCTTGAAACAGTCCCGGCTGTTGTCCGCGACCTTTCAGAGCAGCAAATGATGGAATTAGCCGTCCTTGAAAATCTGCAGCGGGAAGATTTAAATCCCATCGAAGAGGGTTTAGCGTATCAAACATTAATGGAAAAGTTAAAGCTAACCCAAGAAGAGGTAGCGAAGCGATTAGGCAAAAGCCGGCCGCATGTAGCGAACCATGTTCGTCTGCTTTCCCTCCCACCGAACATTCAAGAGTTAATATCCACTGCTAAGATATCAATGGGACATGGCCGTGCCTTGTTAGGACTCAGAGAAAAGGCAAAAGTTCCTGCATTAGTGGAAAAGATCATCAAGGAAGCGCTCAGCGTCCGTCAGTTAGAAAAACTGATTCAGCACTTAAACGAAAGTGTTTCACGTGAAACAAAAAAGCCAGAAAAGAAAAAAGATGTGTTTATCCAGGAACGTGAACACACCCTGCGTGAACGGTTTGGAACGACTGTAAACATTAAGCAGAATAATAATAAAGGGAAAATTGAAATTGAATTTTTCTCTAAAGATGATCTTGAACGAATTCTGGAAATGCTTGATCAAAATGAATCCTTATAACCATCATTTCGATGGTTTATTTTTTTTGGTAAATATGATAGTTTATTAGGTATATATTTCGAAGGTCGAAGAAAAAGGTGGAAATAGGATGTTTTTATTAGGAACACTTGTAAATGGGCTGTTAATAGTCATTGGAACGCTTCTTGGGAAGTTGTTAAACCGCATCCCAGAAGGAATGAAGGTTACTGTCATGTATGCCATCGGGTTGTCCGTCATGGTTTTAGGGTTGCAAATGGGCTTGAAGAGTGAAAATTTTCTCATTGTTATTATTAGTTTGGTGGTTGGAGCTGTGGCCGGCGAGGCTCTCAAATTAGAGGATAAATTAAATGACTTAGGTATATGGCTTGAGCAGAAAGTCGGTTCTAACAATGGAAAAGGGAGTATCTCAGAAGGGTTTGTCACTGCTACCCTCATCTTTGTAATTGGGGCGATGGCGATTATTGGTGCACTTGATAGCGGCATCCGCGGCGATCATGCTGTTTTGTACACCAAATCACTGATCGATGGATTTACGGCGTTAATCTTAACGACAACTTTAGGGATAGGCGTTATTTTTTCTGCGATTCCGGTTGTCCTTTATGAAGGGTTGATTGCCCTGTTTGCTACCCAGATTGACCGATTTGTTCCCCAAGCATTAATGGATCAGTTTATTGTTGAAATGACGGCCACGGGTGGGATCATGATTTTTGCGATTGGCCTAAATTTAACCGGAATGGTGAAAATTAAAGTAGCCAATCTGCTGCCAGGCATTGTTGTAACGGGACTGATTGTAACCGTTCTTTATTATTACCATCACTATTTGTAGCCAATGGAAATAAAAGAGCAATCGGATATAACACCGTTTGCTCTTTTAATTTGTCTTCTCTTCTTCGAGCCAATTTAAGTTTAATTCCGTCCAGGTTTGTTTAGGATATAACAGGCTTGCTTGATAGATCCCATTGGCAATCGTTTTTGCCATTCTCATGACAAGATTTAAGCGGGTGTTTTGCAGGACAAAAAACTCCATAAATCCGCTGACATTGACGATGCCGGTGATATGTATATCTCCGACCGCTGGTAGTTCTTTGTTTACTCCAGCTCCTGGTTTGACAGGACCATTTCCTAATTGAATGACTCCGACATTTTTTATCCTGCCCAAACAAGCATCAATCCCAATAATATAGGGGTCATCATGTTTTGCATGGATTTCCTTTAGTTTTTCAGAAAGATTGACGGCATGAATCGGTTCATCTAATGTTCCGTACACAAAAAACGACCTTATACCCTTTTCTTCCAGCAGTGTCCCAACAAGTGGTCCTAATGAATCCCCTGTGGAGCGGTCGGTACCAATACAAACAAAGACAATAGGGCGCTTTGTCAGACTGGGAATCACAGCAAGCAACTCTTCAGCTAGATTTTCAGCCGCATGCAAATCATCGTGGCTGATTCGCGTCTTAGCCCTCCTGTCAAAAAAACTGGTCTTCAGATTCATTAAGTCACTCCCTCACAGTAAATAGTCTTATTAGTATACGGAATTTTCAGTAAATCTATACATGAACTGGGGAGAAAAAGGAAAATTCATTATGCTATTAACTGCGCAGAATAATTGCTAAAATAGATGTGGATTATGAAGTTATTAGAGGATGGTGTCTGAATGAGTCTCACACAAAAGGGAATGCAAAAATTAATCGATAAATTTCAAAATGAAGATACATGGTTGAATATGGGTGAAGCCCTTCTAAAAATCCTTGCGATTTTGGTCATTACCAATATCTTGATTCGAATTGGAAAATTGATGATCCATAATATCTTTAAAATTAGAAACCTCTCTCCGCTCAATACATCAGATCGGCGTGAAGAAACGCTCTCAAGGCTGCTCGATAATGTCCTTTCTTATGTGGTTTATTTTATCGCCTTTATGATGATCCTTTCTGTGTTAGGAATTGATGTAAAAGCACTGATTGCCGGAGCGGGGGTTGTTGGTTTAGCCGTTGGTTTTGGTGCACAAAGTTTAGTGAAGGATATTATTTCTGGCTTTTTTATTATTTTTGAGGATCAATTTTCAGTTGGTGATCATGTTCGCATAGGACAATATGAAGGTAATGTCGAAACTATAGGGTTAAGAACCACAAAAATAAAAAGCTGGACCGGGGAACTGCATATTTTACCAAATGGCAGTATTATCGAAGTAACCAATTTCTCAATAAATAATAGTATCGCTGTTGTTGATATTGCCATCGCCTATGGTGAGGACATAGCCAAGGCGGAAAAGGTAATTGAGGAAACCATTCAGTTTATGCCTGCCCAATATGAAGAGTTAGTTAAAGCCCCTGAGCTATTAGGGATTCAAACAATGGGTGCGACCGAGGTTGTTTTACGGGTTGTCGCAGAAACACAGCCAATGAAGCAAGCGGCTGTTTCTCGAAATATTCGCAGGGATATCAAGCTTCAATTAGACGAGAATGGCATTAAAGCACCAACTCCAAGAGTGGTCATGTATGGATCTGAACAACCAAAATAAGGGGAGATTTTGCAATGGAAGAAAAAGAATTTGCCTTAAATGATGTTGTCGAGATGAAGAAACAGCATCCCTGTGGAACAAATCGTTGGAAGGTGATCCGCATGGGGATGGACGTTCGGATCAAATGTGAGGGCTGTGGTCACAGTGTCCTCATACCAAGGAGAGAATTTTCAAGGAAAATGAAGAAAATTTTGGTGAAGCATGAGGAGTAGTTCATGCTTTTTTTTAATGGAAAACTATATTATTCTTATTAGAAAAGTAAAAATAGAATTTTTCACATAGGGGATGGGGAAATTGGCACAAATACGTAAGGCAGCATGTCCGTTAAATTGCTGGGATAGCTGTGGTTTTAATGTAACAGTCGACAGTGACCGGGTCATTAAAGTAGAAGGAGATCCCTCCCATCCGATCACACAAGGGAAAATTTGCGGACGGGGACGGATGCTCGAAACAAGGACAAACTCCTCGCAACGGTTGTTGCATCCATTAAAAAAGATAAACGGTCAATTTGAGCAAATTTCCTGGGAACAGGCACTTAATGAGATTGCAGATAAATTAAAACAAATAAAAGAACAGTACGGCTCTACCGCTGTTTTACACAGCCATGACTATGCGAATAATGGTTTATTGAAAAACCTCGACCAGCGTTTCTTTAATTGCTATGGCGGTGTGACCGAGCTTTACGGCTCACTCTGCTGGGGAGCAGGAATTGAAGCACAAAAGTGGGACTTTGGCGATGCTTACAGCCACGAACCAGATGATCTTTACAACAGCAAAAATATTATTGTCTGGGGACGAAATGTCGCCCGCACAAATATGCACTTTTACGAAAAACTTTTAGAAGCGAAAAAGCTTGGCGCGAAACTAGTGGTTATTGACCCTATTTTTAATGCAACGGCGAAAATTGCCGATGACTATATATCGATCAAACCTGGTATGGACGGACTATTAGCAGCAGGTATTATCAAGGAAATGATCCGCTTAGGATTAGAAGACCGCAGCTTTATAGAGCAATTTACGGCTGGTTTTGATGAGGTGGTACAGCTCCTTAACAGCATCTCAATCGAAAAAATTAGTGAAATGACGGAAGTCCCTTGTGAAGTGATCACTAAATTAGCTCATGTTTATGCGGACAAACCAACTTCTACCTTTATGGGGCTTGGCTTACAACGCTATAAAAATGGCGGCAATACGATTCGCTTCATTGATGCCCTTGTTGCATGCAGCGGGAATATTGGCATTGCGGGCGGCGGCGCCAATTATGCCAACCTTCAAGTTGGGCAAAGCTTCGTGTTTGAGGAGTTGACCCTGCCAACTCGCAAACAAAAGCAGCGCCAATTTTCAATTATGAAACAGGCAGAAGAAGTGTTAAAGGCAATAGACCCAGAAATTCAGATGATTGTAGTGACGTGTGGGAATCCTTTAACCCAGGTGCCTGACACCCAAGTGGTTGAAAAAGCCTTCTCTTCCGTAGAAACGCTGGTGGTGATTGAGCAATTTATGACGGACACCGCGCAGCTCGCGGATTATGTGTTGCCGACCACAACTGCCTTTGAGGAAGAGGATATTTATTATTCTTCGATGTATCATCATTATGTGAATTATGGTCCTAAGCTTGTAGAAGCACCGGGTGAAGCCAAACCGGATTTATGGATCTGGACAGAATTAGCAAACAGACTCGGTTTTGGAGCGGATTTTGATTTTTCAAGAGAGCAATTCCTAAAGATGGCCTTTCAAGCATTGGAAGAAAAGGGTGCATCTCTAGAAACTTTAATGGATAAGCATACATTAGAATTGCCGGTACTCGCCATCCCATGGCAGGACCGAAAGTTTAAAACACCATCCGGTAAGTTTGAATTCACGGCACAGTTAGGTCAACGTAACGGCAGCGATGGACGGTTAACCTTAGCTGTACCCGCAGAGTCTAAATGGGAAAATCCGAAGCTTGCTGAAAAATATCCATACAGTCTGCTGACGATTCATCCGATGCGCTCTAATCACTCGCAGAACTATCACCTTTACCCAGTGAAACCAAAAGTGAAGGTGGAGGTTGCCAAAAATATTGCTGATGTTCTCGGTTTGCAAAAGGATGATTTTGTAATGGTCTGGAATGACCGCGGCGAAGTAAAGGGCTATATTTCGATAGCAGCGGCTGCCCATCCTAACACCATTAATATCGATGAAGGAATTTGGAAGCAGTTTGGCGGGTCGGTTAATCATCTGACCTCGAGCGGTGCATCTGATAATGGTCTTGGGAGCACCTTATATGATTGTCTCGTGAATATTGAAAAGGTCCATTAATTTATAATAGAAAGGGGGCTGCACAGCGGCCCCCTTTCTTATAACTACCCTTATTTATATCGTGGAATCTCTAGTACTAGTTTATAAGAATCTATTAAACTATATAAATTGTATATTTGGTGGACTTGCTTGGCAGCCCAGCCGATATCTGACGCATATTGATGTGTTGCACGACCGCTTGTTACTGTTGAACCTGGATTCCATTTCATTTTATAGAGGGTATCCTGCCCTGCGTTAATATATCCGTTGGCAATAAATTGTGCACCTCCGAGAATAGCCTTCTCAGGAGTAAACCAACCAGCATTATAAGCAAATTGGGCCCCACTGGTGACCGCAGTTTGATCATAAGCACCAATTCCGAACATATTATAAACAGTTTTTCCATTAATTTGGACTCCTTGAGCCAGTTGTGATTTACCTTTATTTGTTTCTAATAAAGCATGGGATATTAAGTAAAGTTCATTTATTCCATATGTATTTCCAGCCTTGATAAAGGTGGATGCTATTCCTTGCAAACTACCTTTTCCAGACAGAATTCTTTCATTAACCTCTTTAGCACTTATATTGGCTGTCACTGACAGTTTAAGAAATTGCAAGGAATCGACCGTATTCTTTTGGAAATTATTTGGATCCACATAATAGGTAATATCTTCCGGACTCGCATTTACCCAGGTTTTATTAAATTTTACTTGGTACCAGTTATACCCATCTGTCCCCTTTAGTTTACCAAGAATTTGTAAAGTATCCTGTTTCTTCACTTGGCCGACTACCCAATAGGCAGGACCAGCCCCACCTCTTACATTCAAACTCGATCCATTGACTGTCCCGCTTGTTTCACTAGTTAATGTTAAGCCATCAGCTCTGATGTACGTATCATATGACTTGTCTGTTTGTGGATTAACTGCCATCTGCTTTTGTACCAAATCAGATAAGGGAATGTCATAGCTTTCAATAACCTTATCAATGGTTCCACTAGTGGTATTGGGATTAAAGGGCGGAGTTGTTGACAAGTATTGCGTGCTGACATATCCCGTTTTCCCATTGACCGCTACTTTAGCCCAACCATTTCCTTCGGAAAGAATCGTGACAAGGGTTCCTCTTGATAACTTTGTTACGATAGAGGCGCTCCCAGCAGCGCTAGAACGCATATTTAAGCTGGAACCATAAATAACATCCACATATTTTGTCTTCGTAGTTTCTTTACTCGGTTCCGAATTATTATTGTTCGCAGCAACCCATCCGGCAGGGGGAGTTATTTCAGATAAATAGTGAGCTTGGACATAGCCCGTTTGCCCATATGCTTCTATTTTAGCCCAGCCCTTTGCTTCAGAATGAACGATGACTTTCACCCCACGAGCTAATTTAATCAAAATGGATGCATTCAATGAGGCACTTTTGCGCATATTTAGAGTGGAGCCTAGGTTGACATTTACATATTTGTTTATGGTCGTTTGTTTATCCGGTATTTCGTTCACAGGAGTAGAACTTACTTTCGTAGTAGAAAGGTATCCAGAACTTACATACCCCTCTTTCCCATTGAATTTTACTTTAGCCCAGCCCTTTGACTCGGAATAGACCTCTACTTCAGTTCCATTTTTTAATTTTTCAAGAACTGTTGAACTGGTTGACGGACCTTTCCTTAGGTTCAAGGTAGAGCTAGCACCAACATTTACAACCTTTTTTGTGGTCTTCACAGGGGTAGAAGCTGATGTACCCGTACTAGGATTTTTGCTTGGACTCGTACCAGATAGAAAAGCAGAACTTACATAGCCCGTTTTTCCATAAACCTTAATTTTCGACCAGCCACCCGCTTCAGAATAAACCATTACCGCCGTCCCTTTTGCAAGTTTTACAATAATCGATGCACTTGTTGAAGTACCATTACGCATAATTAACGTGCCACTTTTTACATTTACGTATTTAGTTTTGGCGGTTGTCGTTGATGATGAGGGGATATTGGTCGGACTTTTGGATGAAAGAAAGCCCGAGCTGACATAGCCAGTTTTCCCGTTCACGCTTACCTTGGCCCAGCCTTTTGTTCCAGAATAGACTTTTACAGCCATCCCTTTTGATAGAGTTGTGACGATAGCTGAACTAGTTGAAGTACTTTTCCGCAAATTTAATGTCCCACTGGTTACATTTACATACTTGGTAGTCTGAACACTATTACCACTGATTTGTGAAGTACTTGTTTTTTCTGCAAAAATTGTTTCCTCAAAAGCAACGGTAGACAGCACTGCAAAACAAAAACTCGGAAGTAAGGCTTTTTTTACAATACTTCCTGAAATCCAGGGTCCATCTGACTTTTTAGGTACTTGTTGTGTGTTTGTTTTTTTCATTACTCCTCCTCCATATATCTATTAATCTATTATTCTAGTAAAACTATCAAGTAAAGTTTGTATTAAATTTTACCATATTTACTAAATAATATAGGAAAATTTGTAGAAAGAGGGGGGGGTTAGTTTGAAATTTCGATCTCTTTTTATCTTTACTCAGCATTCATTGGCATAAAACCCAATCTTCGTACCTGCTTTCTTTGATTGTCGTTACCATTAATCATTCTTGTCTTTTTACATTGAAATGCCTATAATTGTGAAAGACTTGTCTTTTTATTATCAGAACTAATTTTATTTAAAATAGATCTTATTTTTTTGAGGAGTGAAATAAATGGCATTAACAGCTGGTATCGTAGGTTTACCGAACGTTGGTAAGTCTACTTTATTTAACGCAATTACCCAGGCAGGGGCAGAATCGGCCAATTACCCTTTCTGTACGATTGATCCGAACGTCGGAATCGTTGAAGTACCTGACGCCCGTCTGCAAAAATTGACTGAACTTGTTCAACCAAAAAAGACGGTTCCCACCGCTTTTGAATTTACCGATATTGCCGGGATTGTTAAAGGCGCAAGTAAAGGTGAAGGACTCGGAAATAAGTTCCTCTCACATATTCGCCAAGTGGATGCGATTTGCCAAGTAGTCCGCTGTTTTGCAGACGATAACATTACCCATGTATCTGGTAAAGTCGACCCTATCGATGATATTGAAGTCATTAACTTGGAGTTAATTCTTGCTGACATGGAATCGGTTGAAAAGCGGATTAACCGTGTTGAAAAATTGGCTAAGCAAAAAGATAAGGAAGCAGCTGCTGAATTCGAAGTCCTCTCCATGCTTCGCGATGCGTTTGAAGCAGAGAAACCAGCTCGTACCGTAGATTTTACGGAAGAACAAATGAAACTTGTTAAAGGACTGCATCTGTTAACAATCAAGCCTGTTCTTTATGTGGCCAACGTGAGTGAAGATGATATTGCCGATCCTTCTGACAATGAATATGTTCAAAAGGTCCGCGAATTTGCTGCTGCAGATAATGCAGAAGTGATCGTGATTTGTGCGAAGATTGAAGAGGAAATTGCTGAACTTGAAGGCGAAGAAAAGCAAATGTTCCTATCGGAGTTAGGAATTGAAGAATCCGGCCTTGACCAGTTAATCCGTGCGGCCTACCACTTGCTTGGCTTAGCGACTTATTTCACAGCAGGTGTTCAAGAAGTTCGGGCCTGGACCTTCAGAAAAGGAATGAAGGCACCGCAATGTGCAGGAGTTATTCACTCTGATTTTGAACGCGGCTTTATTCGCGCCGAAACCGTTTCTTATGAAGATTTATTAGCAGCTGGCAGTCATACGGCAGCAAAAGAAGCGGGCAAGGTCCGTTTAGAAGGTAAAGAATATGAAGTAAAAGACGGCGACGTCATCCATTTCCGTTTCAACGTATAATATTCCAAGCTCTGCAGGATTTGCAGAGCTTTTTTAGTTGGAAAAATCTCAATCCTGTGAATGAGATTGCTTTTGTTAAATAACTATGCTATAATTTCAACTTGTGAGTAATGAATAATTGCTCCTTGCCCAAATGGGCCGTTTAGACCAAAAGGAGGTGACTGTGATGAATAAGTACGAAATCATGTACATCATCCGCCCAAATATTGAAGATGAAGCTAAAAAGGCTCTTGTAGAGCGTTTTAATACAATTCTTCTTGATAACGGTGCGGAAACTGCTGAAACAAAGGATTGGGGTAAGCGTCGTTTAGCATATGAAATCAACGATTTCCGCGACGGATACTACGAAATCACTAAAACAACATCTTCAGCTGCTGCAGTACAAGAATTTTCTCGTCTTGCAAAAATCAGCGAAGATATCATTCGCCATCTAGTAATTAGAGAAGAAGCTTAATAATAGATTTGAAAATGTTTCATGTGAAACATTTTCTGAAAAAAAAGGAGTTGATTCTGATGATAAATCGTGTTGTTCTTGTTGGCCGTTTAACCAAAGACCCTGAACTGAAATATACACCAAATGGCATTGCGGTTGCTACATTTACTCTTGCAGTAAATCGTCAATTTTCAAATCCCCAAGGGGAACGTGAAGCAGACTTTCTTAACTGTGTAGTTTGGCGTAAGGCTGCTGAAAATGTTGCCAATTTCTTGAAAAAAGGCAGCTTAGCAGGTGTTGATGGTCGAATTCAAGTTCGTACTTACGAGCAGGATGGAAAACGTCAGTATTTTACTGAGATTGTGGCAGATAATGTTCAATTTCTTGAGCCTAGGGGTTCTTCAGGCGGCAATGGTAGAAACGATAACAATCAATTCGGTGCTCCACCAAGGGAACCTCAAGGGAATCCTTATGGCGGCGGCAATCAGAATCAACAACGTCAAAACCAAAACACGAATAATGGTTTCCAAAGAATGGACGAGGATCCGTTTGCAGGTAATGGTCAAATTGATATTTCCGATGACGACCTTCCATTCTAAACAACCTTAAATGAACGATAAACTAAAAATGATAAAGGAGGGAATTTTCATGGCAGGAGGACGTAAAGGCGGTCGCGCAAAACGCCGTAAAGTATGTTATTTCACAGCAAACGGTATTTCTCGCATCGATTATAAAGATGTGGATTTACTTAAGAAATTTATCTCTGAGCGTGGAAAGATTTTACCACGTCGTGTAACTGGTACTAGCGCTAAATACCAACGTAAATTAACAGTTGCAATCAAACGTTCACGTCAAATGGCATTACTTCCATTTGTTGCAGGTGAATAAAAATAGATAAGTAAAAAGGCAGTTAGGGTTATCCCTGCTGCCTTTTTGTTATACTCTAGAGTTGAATAGAACACCTTATATCGCTAAAATAAAGAATAGCGTTGTAAAATTAGGGGTGAAGTAGTGAAAGATGTACGAAAGCTTACAGAGGGTGCTGTTCTTTTGGCGGCCTTTGCTGCACTATTATTAATAACGATTTATGTTCCTGTCGTTGGATCAATCCTAAACCTGGTACTGCCGCTGCCATTTATCATGTTTTCTGTTAAAAATAATCTGAAACTGATTGCCGCCTTTTTAGTAGCAGCCATATTTATTGCATTTATTGCAGGCTCTTTAATGGGTGTTGGCTTAATGTTGATTTATGGTTCGGTAGGTACCGTTATTGGCTATCTGCTCCAAAAAAGCAAGAGCCGGACGTTCATATTAATAGCTAGTTCCCTTACATTTATGGCTGGGCTAGTGATTTCATATGTTGTCATGGTTGCTTTTATGAAAATCGATATTATCCATGAACTTACTGTAGCGTTAAATGAATCAGTTAAAAGCTCTGAGGTAATGCTTAAAGCAATGGGAAGAGAAGACCAAGTTGAACTCTTAAAAGAGCAAAATGCCTTAATGCTTAAGCAAATCGTAACGCTTGCACCAAGTGCACTGATTTTCGCTTCCATCCTTTCCTCTTTTATTACTCAATGGATTTGCTTTCCAATTGCGAAGAGGTTTGGGGTGAACGTACAGCCATGGGGCAGTTTTCGCAATCTTGTCCTGCCTAAAAGCCTTTTATGGTATTATTTAATTGCCTTAGGGATGATGCTGCTCTTTCATCCGCAAGAGGGAACTTACTTATATTCTGTTTTAATTAACGCCAGGTACATATTAGAGACATTTATCATGCTTCAGGGTCTGGCTCTTTTATTTTTTATTTTCCACCAAAAGTCGGTTGCAAAGGGACTTGCTGTATTAGTTGTAATTCTTACTTTCATGATTCCAATAGTCCGTTATATAATAATGTTATTAGGCATTACTGATTTAGGCTTTGATTTTCGAAAGCGTTTTGAAATGAAAGAGTAAGATTCACGACTAGGAGCTGAAAATATTGCCTGCATTTTTAGAAAAGCGGTCGATTCGTTACCCTTTTTATGGGTTAATAGGCGTTACAGTGGTATTGATCATTGCCCTGTCCTTCTATAATTGGACCATTAGTGCAGCCGGGCTGTTTATCATGCTCTTCCCGCTCTACTATATGTTTGTTGTTGACCGTCGCCAAAGAAAAGAAATGGAAGAGTATATCGCGACCCTTTCTTACCGGGTTAAAAGGGTGGGCGAAGAAGCATTGATGGAAATGCCAATCGGGATTATGCTTATTAATGATGAGTATTATATCGAATGGACAAATCCATTTCTAGCCTCTTGTTTCGATGAGGATACCTTGGTCGGAAGATCACTTTATGATGTCGCAGATACACTGATTCCGTTAATTAAACAGGAAGTAGAGACAGAAATCATTACGCTCCATGAACGAAAATTCCGTGTGATTCATAGACGGGAAGAACGGCTTTTATACTTTTTCGATGTGACGGAACAAAAGGAAATCGAGAAAATGTATCAAAATGACCGAACTGTCATTTCAATCATCTTTTTAGACAATTATGATGATCTTACCCAAGGGATGGATGACCAGATGCGTGGCAGCATCAATAATTTGGTGACGTCAATCCTGAATAAATGGGCGCAGGATAATGGGATCTTTTTAAAAAGAATTTCATCTGAACGATTTATGGCTGTGTTTAGTGAAGGAATTCTTCAGAAGTTGGAAAAAGGTAAATTTACGATTCTTGATGAAGTAAGAGAAATGACTTCCAAACAAAACGTCTCATTTACCTTAAGTATTGGCGTCGGAACAGGCGTTTCTTCCCTGCCAGAATTGGGGGTTTTAGCTCAATCCAGCTTGGACTTAGCCTTAGGCAGAGGCGGCGATCAAGTGGCCATTAAACTGGCAAGTGGCAAGGTGAAGTTCTATGGCGGTAAAACGAATCCAATCGAAAAGAGAACCAGAGTTAGGGCACGGGTCATTTCGCATGCCTTAAGGGATTTAATTATAGCAAGTGATAAAGTGATCATTATGGGCCATAAACATCCGGATATGGATTCGATTGGCGCTAGCATTGGCATTTATAAAGTAGCCCAAATGAATCAGAAAGATGCTTATATCGTTGTTAACATGCAGGAAATCGACAATGCTGTCAAACGGCTCATGTCGGAAATCCGCAATCAAGAGCAATTATTTTCACATTTTATTGGTCCAGAAGAGGCGCTTGAAATCGCATCTGATAAAA
Source organism: Neobacillus sp. BF23-41 (assembly GCF_041106275.1). NCBI lineage: Bacteria > Bacillati > Bacillota > Bacilli > Caryophanales > Bacillaceae > Neobacillus > Neobacillus sp. BF23-41. The sequence continues at coordinate 76,771 of NZ_JBGBPR010000016.1, read as the reverse complement.
CCCTGCTCGTCGTCGTCGACACCCATAAACCTTCCATGGTCATGGAAGAACGGCTTCTTAATAAAATTGACCATGTCGTTGTGATTGACCATCATCGCCGCGGAGAGGATTTTATCCAAAATCCGTTACTTGTTTACATGGAACCTTATGCCTCATCGACATCAGAGCTGGTGACTGAGTTTCTTGAATATCAGCCAAAACGGGGTAAAATTGAAATGATTGAAGCGACCGCCCTGTTAGCAGGAATCATCGTCGATACAAAAAGTTTTACGTTACGAACAGGCTCAAGAACGTTTGATGCTGCCTCCTATCTAAGAGCACATGGAGCAGATACGATCCTCGTTCAAAAGTTTTTAAAAGAAGATGTTGATACATATATCAAACGCTCCAAGTTAATTGAGTCTGTTACCTTTTACCGTGATGGGATTGCCATTGCAAAAGGAAATGCAAATGACTTTAATGATCAAGTGATTATTGCCCAAGCAGCGGATACATTGTTAACAATGGACGGAGTGCTTGCTTCCTTTGTTATCTCCGAGCGCAGCGAAGGGGTCATTGGTATCAGTGCAAGGTCACTCGGAAACATCAATGTCCAAGTGATTATGGAAGCCTTAAAAGGCGGAGGGCACCTGACTAACGCCGCCACACAGCTGAGTGGTTTATCGATCGCAGAAACGGAAAGTAAATTAAAGCTAGCAATTGATGAATATTTTGAAGGAGTGAAAAAAGAATGAAAGTAATTTTCTTAAAAGACGTGAAAGGTAAAGGGAAAAAGGGCGAAGTCAAGAATGTAGCTGATGGTTATGCCCATAACTTTTTAATTAAACAAGGTTTAGCAAAGGAAGCCAATAACGCGAATATTAGTACGCTGGATGCACTTAAGAAGAAGGAAGAAAAAGCAGCTGCCGAAGAATTAGCGGAAGCACAAAAATTAAAAGAGGTATTGGATCAGATTACGGTGGAATTAACTGCTAAAGCTGGTGAAGGCGGCCGCTTATTTGGTTCGATTACAACAAAGCAGATTGCTGAAGAATTACAAAAGAAACATGGTATTAAAATTGATAAACGCAAAATGGAATTAGCGGATGCGATTCGTACGCTTGGCCACACAAAGGTTCCAGTAAAGCTTCATCATGAAGTAGTCGCAACGTTAACCGTTTCTGTTACAGAAGTAAAATAAAAATTTTCCCAGTGCGAAATCGCTGCGGAACATGATAGAATATAAAATGTAATCAACGACATGTGATCGGTCTTAACTGGTCACTTTTTTCTTTTTTGGATAGGATATGATAGTTTAGAACTTTGATAATTGCTGAGCTTTTGCTATTTTAATATAAATCATCCTCTTCATGATAGGAGGTTTTTGATAGATGAATGACTTATATGCGGACCGGATGCCGCCGCAAAATATAGAGGCCGAACAGGCTGTTTTAGGGGCGATTTTTTTAGAACCTGCCTCTTTGATTTTAGCTTCAGAAATATTAATTCCTGAGGATTTTTATCGTGCTTCCCACCAAAAAATATTTAATGTCATGCTTAGTCTAAATGATCAAGGGAAAGCAGTTGACTTAGTTACGGTAACTGAGGAGCTTTCAGCTGCCAAACTGATTGAAGATACAGGCGGGGTTAGTTATTTAGGGGAATTGGCCGCCTCTGTTCCGACAGCAGCAAATATTGAGTATTATGCAAGAATAGTAGAAGAAAAGTCATTACTTAGAAGATTAATTCGTACAGCAACGAGCATTGCTTCGGATGGGTATTCCCGCGAAGATGAAGTGGAAGCTCTCTTAAGTGAAGCGGAAAAAAGTATTATGGAAGTGGCGCAGCGAAAGAATGCCGGTGCTTTCCATAATATCAAGGATGTACTTGTGCGTACGTATGACAATATTGAGGAAATGCATAACCGTGTTGGGGACATTACGGGTATTTCAACAGGATTTGCGGAACTGGACCGAATGACAGCAGGATTCCAGCGTAATGACTTAATTATTGTTGGCGCTCGTCCTTCCGTGGGTAAAACAGCGTTTGCCTTGAATATTGCAGCCAATGTGGCGACGAAAACGAATGAAAATGTCGCGATTTTTAGTCTGGAGATGGGTGCCGAACAGCTGGTTATGCGTATGCTTTGTTCTGAGGGGAATATCGATGCGCAAAGGCTTCGTACAGGTTCCCTGACGGATGAAGACTGGGGTAAGCTGACGATGGCGATGGGCAGCTTGTCGAGTTCAGGGATTTTTATCGATGATACTCCAGGGGTACGAATCAGTGATATCCGTTCCAAATGCCGCCGTCTCCAGCAGGAGCATGGTTTAGGCATGATTCTAATTGATTATTTGCAGCTGATCTTAGGAAGCGGACGATCTGGTGAAAACCGTCAGCAGGAAGTTTCTGAGATTTCACGTTCCCTAAAGCAATTAGCACGTGAATTAAAGGTTCCTGTTATTGCTCTTTCTCAGCTCTCACGTGGTGTCGAGCAGCGTCAAGATAAACGCCCGATGATGTCCGATATCCGTGAATCCGGAAGTATTGAGCAGGATGCCGATATCGTGGCGTTCTTGTATCGTGATGACTACTATGATAAGGAATCAGAGAATAAGAATATTATCGAGATCATTATTGCAAAGCAGCGTAACGGCCCGACTGGAACAGTGTCGTTAGCCTTTGTAAAGGAATATAATAAGTTCGTCAACCTAGAGACACGGTATAATGATCCGCCGGGTGCATAGATTAAGGCTAGCCAAGTTTTTGGGCTAGCCTTTTTTGTGTTTAGATTAATAGCGACTATTGGTCGTGGAGGCTTAGATAATGGATCAGCGGTATGCTCAGCTAATTTGAAGTGTCTTTTATTCAATTTTGCCGGCTTCGTATTTAACTTTTTCAAAAAGCGGTTCAGCTGTGTTGGAAAAACAATAGAAGGATTTATTGAGGTTTGATATAAATGAAACTCGGGGTTAATGAAGATAAGGTAGGATTCCAGCGGATAATGATAACCAAGGTCGCGGAGCAAGGATCGAAGTAAAGTTTCACAACGACTCAATTGGTGTAACGGATTCTTTCCGTCTTTTTTAGCGCTAATATACCATTTATCAACTTAGTGGTCACCTTCATAATTTTTCACATCTAAAGGGTAAATGGTGTTCTGCGAAATAAATAAGGTATCAATTTGAAATTTAGAATTGTTATACTTAAGTAATAAATCATGGATAATAAGCCAATCCTCGGAAAGCCCTTCTAATCATATATCACTCTTTTGCTCCCCTTCGTATCCTTTTTTAAGATTTAAATAGTTAGTAACTTCCTTATCTGATAAACTCATTCGAACATTTAAAGATCTTAAAATTATTATTTCCGATCGCTCTTGCCGATGTTTAATAATCATATTCCACATCCTTATCATTATTTTACGAAACTATAATTCTATTTTATGGAAAAATATTTAGATTTACAAGTTGGGATATTGATAGATTCCTAAATTAATATTTTACGAACATAATAATATATACTTATATAAAATGTTCGTGTTTTGTTTGCTTTTAGCCATGAAAGTTGGTAAACTTGTGTATGGAAAATAGAAAAACGTATTTAATTTGGAGGTGCCTTATATGTCATCAGTAGTAGTGGTTGGGACGCAATGGGGAGATGAAGGAAAGGGTAAAATTACCGATTTCCTTTCAGAAAATGCCGAGGCAATTGCCCGTTACCAGGGAGGAAACAATGCAGGCCACACCATTAAGTTCAATGGAGAAACATACAAATTACATCTAATTCCATCAGGAATTTTTTATAAGGAAAAAATTTGTGTCATTGGAAACGGTATGGTTGTTGATCCAAAGGCACTTGTAACCGAACTTGCCTACTTACATGAAAAGGGCGTTACAACCGATAATCTTCGTATTAGTAACCGGGCCCACGTCATCCTTCCGTATCATTTAAAACTTGATGCAGTGGAAGAGGAAAGTAAGGGCGCTAATAAAATTGGAACGACTAAAAAAGGGATTGGACCTGCCTATATGGATAAGGCAGCTCGCGTGGGGATTAGAATCGCTGACCTGCTCGAACATGATGTATTTGAAGAAAAGCTTGATCGTAATTTACAAGAGAAAAATCGTTTGTTCGAACGTATTTATGATACTACCGGATTTACGAAGGAAGAAATCCTAGAAGAGTATTATGAATATGGTCAGCAAATTAAACAATATGTTTGTGATACATCAGTTGTATTGAATGATGCCTTAGATGAAGGCAAACGGGTTCTTTTTGAAGGTGCACAGGGTGTAATGCTTGATATTGACCAAGGTACATACCCATTCGTGACCTCATCTAACCCAGTAGCCGGCGGTGTGACGATTGGGTCTGGTGTCGGACCATCTAAAATCACTCATGTGGTTGGAGTGTGTAAGGCATACACTTCTCGTGTTGGTGATGGACCTTTCCCTACTGAACTAAATGATGAAATCGGCGATCGCATCCGCGAAGTTGGTCGTGAATATGGAACAACAACTGGGCGTCCTCGTCGAATTGGCTGGTTTGACAGTGTGGTAGTTCGCCATGCTCGCCGTGTAAGTGGCTTAACCGACCTGTCCCTCAACTCGATTGATGTACTATCGGGTATTGAGACATTAAAGATCTGTACTGCATATCGTTATAAAGATGAATTGATTACAGAATATCCTGCAAGCTTAAAGGTGTTATCACAGTGCGAACCTGTCTATGAAGAATTACCTGGCTGGAGTGAGGATATTACTGGAGTTAAAACATTAGATGAATTACCTGAAAATGCACGTCATTACGTGGAACGTGTAACACAGCTTACTGGAATTCCGTTAACAACTTTCTCTGTCGGTCCAGATCGTAATCAAACAAATGTAGTCCGCAGCCCATGGAGACAAATTTAATTATTAACTTAACTAATGGAGCCCTCTAATTAGAGGGCTTCAAATCTTTTGAAAAGTTTTTTTGAAAAAAGTATTGCGTTTAATAGATAGTCCGTGCTATTATAAAAAGCGTCGTCACAATACGACAAAGTTTTTGAAACGTTTTTAGTACGAGCCATTAGCTCAGTTGGTAGAGCACGATCGAATAAGCTTCCTTGAAATAGCATCAGGGCACACGCCGAGCTGCTACTTGAATAAGCTTACTGAGGCGTGGGCATCCGGCGAATTAATGGATTAGAGAATTATTTTAGTACGAGCCATTAGCTCAGTTGGTAGAGCATCTGACTTTTAATCAGAGGGTCGAAGGTTCGAGTCCTTCATGGCTCACCATAGTTTTTTGCTTTAGCAAAATAACTTTCAATATATGGCCCCTTGGTCAAGCGGTTAAGACACCTCCCTTTCACGGAGGTAACACGGGTTCGAGTCCCGTAGGGGTCATGGCTTTTGATTGTCAGTAAGAGGCTGGCAAGGACGGTTTCCTTGCTGACAATCAATTAAATATTGGTCTGGTAGTTCAGTTGGTTAGAATGCCTGCCTGTCACGCAGGAGGTCGCGGGTTCGAGTCCCGTCCAGACCGCCATTACTCTGGCTCAGTAGCTCAGTCGGTAGAGCAAAGGACTGAAAATCCTTGTGTCGGCGGTTCGATTCCGTCCTGAGCCATAAAAAGAGAAGCTTGCATTTGCAGGCTTCTTTTTTTAGTTAAAAACTGCGATTGTAATCCCAGTGTAATAAAACCACCTCTTTTTTACAAAAGAACCATGAGTTTTTGTCGATTATTGTAATAATTTCATCCTCCACCTTCTGGACTAGAAAAACCCTTATTTAATAGGGCCTTTCCCCTGCTTTTTAAAAAGAAAAACGAGGAAATCTAATTAGAATATTTCACGTAAATGTAGGTGAATGTCAGTAATTATACATTTTTGTTACAGTATAAAGACTATTAATCTATTTACAAAAAATTATGTTAAAGTATAGAAGGTCTAAAATACTGGGGAATTCTTAAGTGGGTAAACACTAGATTAAGAGGGTTTTACCGTGGTTTAGGGAGGATAAATGCTACTTTTCAATAAGATATCAAAAACAAAAAAGTTATTTCTCAAGACAACGATGGCTACTACAATCGCTTCATCGCTGATTGCATTTAGTAACGGACCGGTCGCTTTTGCCGATACATCAAATTCAACCAAGGATTATGACGTATATCTGGATGGTACATATATAGGAAATGTTGCAGATAAAGCTGTAGTAAATAAAATAATTGCTGCAGAAGTCGATAACAGCAACAATATCGATCAACAGGTGCAAAACATTCCATATCAAGTATTTCCTTCTTCTGCAAACAAGCAAGAAACAGTCCGAACTATTAAGAGTATATTCCAACTTCAAACAGAGGCCTCTGCGATTATTATTGATGGTAAGCCCGTTGTTTACGTAGATAATCAAAATACAGCTGAAGAAGTTATGAAGAAGCTGATCCAACATTACGTGCCGGAGGATCAATTAACCGAACTTAAGGCCAGAAAAGCTTCCGTCAATTCGACATTACCAGCATTAAAAGAAAATGAGTCTCGTCTATTAGACGTTCGATTATCAAAGAATGTTTCCTTTTCAGTAGAAAATATTGTTCCAGAAAAAATGATGTCAGCCGAAGAAGCAGTAACCTTTTTACAAAAAGGTACATTAGAAGGACAGAAATATGTGATTAAAGAAGGCGATGTGCTCGAAATGATTGCACAAGACCACGACTTGACACTGGCGGAGATCTCAGCAGTGAATCCCGGACTAAAAGGGGATACGCTCTTAAAAATCGGAGAAAAAATTAATATTACCGTTCCAAAACCATTTATCGAAGTGATTGTGGATAAAGAGGTAAATAAAAAGGAAGAAATTCCATTTAAAAATACAGTTGTTGAAGACTCTTCCTTGCTAAAAGGTGAGACAAAGGTAAAACAAGAGGGTAAAAGTGGCTCGCGGTCTGTTACCTATAAAATTACTGAACAAAATGGTGTAGCAGTGCAGAAAGTGGAGTCAAATGCAACAGTCCTTGAACAGCCTGTGAATCAGATTGTTATCAAAGGAACAAAAGTCATTCCGTCTCGTGGAGAAGGAAACTTTGCCTGGCCGACTGTAGGTGGGTATGTATCCAGTAAACAAGGGCCTAGATGGGGCAGAATGCACAAAGGTATTGATATTGCCAGACCAAGCAACAGAACAATAAAGGCAGCTGATAATGGCGTCGTTGTTTCTGCTGGCTGGGGCGGTGGTTATGGGAATAAAATTGTCATTGACCATAAAAATGGTTTCCGTACCCTTTATGGACACATGTCGTCGCTCAAGGTTAGGGTAGGCCAGACGGTTTCAAAGGGTACTAGTATAGGTGTAATGGGAGCTACTGGAGATGCAACAGGTGTACACTTGCATTTTGAAGTGTATAAGAATGGCAGCCTAGTAAATCCACTTTCCTATTTAAGATAAAAGGTAAGTCTCTAGTTGGCACTAGAGGCTTTTCTTTATTCTTAGAGAATTGTTTGGCTCCAGACCCCAGATCTTGCCAAATAGTACTTATAGGTGAATTTATGCCAATAACATGATACAGTAATCTAGTATAGTTATGACTTCTAGAGCATTTGTTAAATAGATTAGATCGACTAAATGATAAGGAGATATGGTATGGAAAAGAAAATTCTTGTAGTTGATGATGAAAAGCCAATTGCTGATATCTTACAGTTTAACTTAAAAAAAGAAGGTTACGTTGTCTATTGTGCTTATGACGGAAACGAAGCACTCCAGTTGGTTGATGAAATCGAACCAGACTTAATCCTCTTAGATATTATGCTTCCATTACGAGACGGGATGGAAGTTTGCCGTGAAGTCCGCAAGAAGTATGAAATGCCGATTATTATGTTGACTGCCAAAGACTCTGAAATTGACAAAGTCTTAGGTCTTGAACTCGGTGCGGATGATTATGTAACCAAACCGTTTAGTACAAGAGAATTGATTGCACGCGTAAAAGCTAACTTGCGCCGTCACCAGCAAATTCTGACGCAGCCAGATGCAGAGAACGAAACCAATGAAATTGAAATTGGTTCACTTACTATCCATCCTGATGCTTATGTCGTTTCAAAACGCGGTGAGACAATCGAGCTTACACACCGTGAATTTGAATTGCTTTACTATTTGGCTAAACATATCGGTCAAGTGATGACGAGGGAACACCTCCTGCAAACGGTTTGGGGTTACGATTACTACGGAGACGTGCGAACCGTTGATGTAACTGTTAGAAGATTGCGGGAAAAAATTGAGGACAGCCCGAGTCATCCAACGTGGATTGTCACTCGCCGCGGAGTTGGATACTATTTGCGGAATCCTGAACAGGAGTAAGATGAATGAGAAAGGTTGGTTTCTTTCGCTCTATAAACGTCAAATTCGTTATCATCTATGTCCTCCTTATTTTAGTAGCCATGCAAATTATCGGTGTTTATTTTGTCAATCAGCTTGAAGAAACATTACGGACAAACTTTCAGACTTCGATAAAGCAACGGGTGGATTTGCTTGCCTACAATCTGGTTGAGGAAATGGAGAAAGAGAGAACGCCTGAAGATCCAACACTCGAAGAGGATATCAAAAAAATCCTTAGAGACTTTGATGCAGGTGATATTTCGGAAGTTCGGGTGATTGAAAACAGATCCCTTAAAATTCTTGGTACCTCACATCCCAGTAACCAAGGGGTGGTTGGACAAAGGACAACAGAGCTCCGGATCAAACAATCAATGGTTTTAGAAGAGGATCAAAGCGCAATATTAATCGACCCCCAAACAGGTCATCGGATTTGGGTCCTCTCTACTCCAATTATGTCTGGTAAAAAAGTAATTGGTGCGATCTACCTTGTCGCAAAAATAGAAAATGTCTTTGAACAAATGAAAACTATTAATGGGATTTTTGCTACAGGGACAGCGATTGCCTTATCGATTACAGCTATATTAGGGATATTATTAGCCCAAACCATCACAAGGCCGATTGCAGATATGAAGAAGCAGGCATTAGCGATGACCAAGGGTAATTTTTCAAGGAAAGTAAGAGTATATGGCAACGATGAAATTGGGACACTGGCTGTTACGTTTAATAATTTAACGAAAAAGCTCCAGGAAGCACAGGCCATGACCGAAGGGGAACGCCGGAAGCTGTCATCTGTTTTGTCCTATATGACGGATGGTGTAATTGCTACCGACCGGAAAGGCCGGGTTATTTTAATCAATGAACCAGCGGCAGAAATGCTGAATGTTTCACGTGAAACAGTGCTGACCCAGCCAATTGTATCGTTATTAGATTTAGATGATACCAATTCCTTCGAAGACTTATTGGAGGAAAAGGATTCGATCATTTTAGATTACAGTACAAAAACCGAGCGTTATTTCCTGCGTGCCAATTTCTCTGTGATTCAAAAAGAGACGGGCTTTGTCAATGGATTAATTGCGGTTTTGCATGATATCACGGATCAAGAAAAAATTGACGCCGAACGAAGAGAGTTTGTCGCCAATGTATCCCATGAACTTAGGACACCGCTAACGACAATGAGGAGTTATTTAGAAGCTCTTGCAGATGGTGCCTGGCGGGATGAGGAGATTGCTCCGGAATTTTTAGAAGTGACGCGGACCGAAACAGAAAGAATGATTCGCTTGGTCAATGACCTGCTCCAGCTTTCAAAAATGGATAGTACGGATTACAGGCTGAAAATCGAATGGGTAAACTTCGTCGACTTCTTCCACCGCATCATCGACAGGTTTGAAATGTCGAAGGAACAAAACGTCACCTTTAAAAGAAAACTCCCGAATCAGGTGATATTTGTTGAAATTGATGAAGATAAAATGACACAGGTTTTATACAATATTATTTCAAATGCCTTAAAGTATTCACCTGAAGGCGGAAACGTTACATTTTCGATTAAAGAAAAGGACGATAAAATGATTGTCAGCGTAAAAGATCAAGGCATGGGGATTCCGAAAGAGAATATTGGAAAGATTTTTGACCGTTTTTATCGTGTCGATAAAGCGAGAACTCGGAAACTTGGCGGTACGGGCCTAGGTCTGGCGATTGCAAAGGAAATGGTTAATGCTCATGGCGGAGCAATCTGGGCAACAAGTGAGGAAGGGAAAGGAACAAAGATTTCCTTTTCACTCCCATATGAACGTTCTGAAGAGGATGAATGGTCATGAGATACGAAAATATTAAGTCAGGGATTTTAACCTTTTTAGTTCTGGTTAGTATTCTTTTAACATGGAATCTTTGGACCTACCAGCCTAATTACGACACGATGGAAAAAAGTAATACGGTTGCTGAAGTCACCTTAAGTGAAAAACAAGAGGTCCAAAAGATCGTCAGGCCTGACCAGGTGTTTTTTCACGTAAAGGGTCAGCATTATGGAACCAATAACACGGAAGAGATCGAAAAGGTTCTTAAGCAATTAAGCAGTTGGGCCTTTTTTGATGTAAAAAAATATACAAACGAAGTGAAAAACATCAAGGAATTAATCCATGGCAGCGGCAATGCGGAAATTATTTTTCCAGGAGAAGTCCCGATTGAGTTATATCGCAGTGTCTTAAATATTGAAACTAAAAAAATACCTTCTTTCACCTTCAATCGAATCATTGTCAATGTTGAGAATTCAGAAAAGGAAAATGGGATTGTTTATTTTGTTTCCACTGAACATCAGCAAGTATATATAAGTCATATTTCTTCCGCTCATTTAAGTGAATTTAATCGTAATATTTATAAAAATGCAGCGCAGTTCCCACGTCATTTCGCCTATGAAGCTTCTGAATGGCGGACGATTTTTCTTCCAGAAACTGAAACAGAAATGACAACCTATAAATATTTGCCTGTTAATCTTGATTCAGAGGAATTTAAAGAAGCACTTTTCAGCGACCCTAGTTTTGTGCAAAAAAGCTTCGTCCCTTCAGGGGAGGAATATACGAACGATTCTAGTAAAATGACGTTGAATTTCGAAAGTAACGTCCTTCGATATGTCAATCCAACCGTGGAAGAGAATTTTGTTAATAGCTCTTATGAATTAGTCAAACGGAGTATTGACTTTGTGAATGAACATGGTGGCTGGACAGACCCTTATCGCTATGTTGATAAAAATGAACTTAATCACTCCGTAACCTTTCGTTTATACAGCATCGAAGGCTATCCCGTCTTTAACGGAAACGGGATTGCTGAAATTAGTGAAGTTTGGGGTCGAGATGAAATCAATCAATATATTCGGCCAAATATTTCTTTGGAGCTTCCCCTTACAACGGAAATGAAAAAGGTCACACGCCCATCAGGGCATGATGCACTGGAATTTTTACAAAACAAAAAGAATTTTAAGCCAAGTCTTCTTGAAGAAATGATCTTGGGCTATCGGATGGAAAGGGATTCAGATGAGAATAAGCTAATCCTTTTAGAACCCGCCTGGTTCTATCGCTATGATAAAACATGGGGGCAGATTACGATGGAAGACCTAGGAGGATTGCAGCATGGATTGGAGTAAGATTAAAACCATTTTTATTATAACGTTCTTAATTTTAGATGTTTATCTCTTATTTCAATTCATGAAAGTCCGTGATGCCAATAAATATGAAGTGATTACTGAGGCCTCATTTGAAGAAAAACTGAAAGCGGATGAAATCAAATTTGTGGACCTTCCCAAGGATCCCATTAAGTCTCAATACCTTAGTGCAAAGCCTAAGATGTTTAATCAAGAAGATATTAAAAAACTTAAGGGGCAGAGTGTTGTTCTAAGCGGAATCGGGACAACCTCTCTCCATGCCAAATTAGAGAAACCACTGCAGTTAACTAATAAGTTTGAACCGGCAGAGCTTTCTTCTTTTTTAATGGATAATGTTCTTTTTGGAGAGGATTATCAATTTGGAGAGAAAAGTGACAAAGATCAAACGATCACTTACTATCAACGATCAGAGAATTTCCCGTTGTTTAAGAATATTAATGGGATGATCATATTTAAAGTGGATGAAGATAATCAAATTGTTTCTTATGAACAGACCTTCCTAGAGGAAATGGAAACTTTAACAGCAAAAGAAGAAATTCTTAAGCCGTTAAAGGCGATTGAAACCTTGCACCAGAAAGGGATGTTGAAGTCGAAGAGTAAAATTACCAGGGTAGAGCTTGGCTACTCCACACTCATCCAGTTGGCTGCTTCACAAGTATTAGCACCAACTTGGCGCTTTGAGGTCGATGGTAAGGAGAGCCTGTTTGTGAACGCATTTGAAGGGCAGATTATTCAATTTAACAGCGATGAAAATAGTAAATTGGAGTGAAATAGCATGTCTTTAAGTTATAGCATTCTTGCAAGCGGGAGTACGGGAAACGCCCTTTATGTGGAGTCTGATGAACATTCGTTTCTAGTTGATGCTGGGTTTAGCGGTAAGCAAATGGAGGCACTGTTTGGACAAATTGACCGTGATATTAGTAAACTTTCCGGAATATTTGTTACGCATGAACACAGTGACCATATTAAAGGCATTGGGGTTCTCGCCCGTAAATATCAGTTGCCTGTATACGCGAATGAAAAAACATGGCGGGCGATGGAACACTCGGTCGGGGCGATTCCAACGGAGCAAAAGTTTGTTTTCAATATGGAAACAGTGAAGAGCTTTGGTGCTGTTGATATTGAATCATTCGGGGTATCACATGATGCAGCAGAACCCATGTTTTACGTTTTTCATCATGGAGGGAAAAAACTTGTCTTAATCACGGATACAGGCTATGTCAGTGACAGGATGAAGGGGACCATCTCCAATGCAGATGTGTATATTTTTGAATCCAACCATGATGTTCAAATGCTGCGGATGGGCAGATACCCATGGAATATTAAACGAAGAATTTTAAGTGATGTGGGCCATGTTTCCAATGAGGACGCAGCCTTTGCGATGAGTGATGTGGTTGGCGATCAAACCAAGCGAATTTATCTTGCCCATTTAAGCATGGATAATAACATGAAGGACTTAGCAAAAATGGCGGTAACACAGACCCTTCAGGAGCGTGGGCTGATTGTTGGCGAACAATTTGGCCTTTACGATACAGACCCGAAAATCCCAACTGCCTTAACGGCTGTGTAAGCATTTCAAAAGAATGAAGAGCCTTTTCAAAGGGTGCTTCATTCTTTTTTTTATTTGTTAGGCTATGTTAAAGCTAAATGTTGATTTTACACACTCTGTTGATTGGAGCGGAAGGCGCGAGACTCCTGCGGAAGTACGGGGCTGGGGAGACCCCACAGGTGCGTAGCACCGAGGAGGCTCCCCGGAACGCGAAGCGCCTGGAGCGCAAATCAACAGACGGTAATTTATGAAAAAACTATGAACAAAGTCGTAAGTTTTTATTAATACAAGGTAATTATTTAGTAATTTATAGATGAACGAGTATAATTATAATTATAAGCCAAAATAAACGGTAGCAATCTTTTCGGAAAGTGAGGAATGATGTAAAGTGGGTTATTATGATGATCATTCACAAAACCGCTTCAGGGAACAGAAAGGAAACAGGGGTGGAGTTTTCCTAGCCAGCGTAGTTGGTGCGATACTTGGTGCAATTTTAGTAATCATTGCTATTCCGGCCTTATCCAATCGTGGATTCCTCCCCTACCAAATTGATACAAATGAAAACAATGCAGTAGAATCAACTAACAATAATAATGATCAGAATATCATCCAAAAACAGGTTTCCTATGATGTGAACACAAATACAACGAAGGCAGTTGAAAAAGCAGCTGATGCGGTTGTCGGAATCAATAATATCCAGTCCACCAGCTTTTGGTCAGATGATCAAGCCGATTCAGAGGAAGAAGCCGCTGGAACAGGCTCTGGAGTTGTCTATAAGAAGGCTGGGGGTAAAGCTTTCGTTGTCACAAATCATCATGTGGTTGAAGGGGCGACAAAGCTGGAAGTAAGCTTGATCGACGGTACAAAGATCCCTGCTAAGCTGCTCGGCAGTGATGTCTGGACTGATTTGGCTGTCCTCGAGGTCGATGCGGACAAGATAAAAAAGGTAGCTGAATTTGGTGATTCCGATAGTTTAAAAATGGGTGAACCCGTTATCGCGATTGGGAACCCGCTTGGCGCAACCTTTTCAGGGTCGGTCACACAAGGAATTATCTCTGGACTTAAGCGGACGATTCCGGTTGATATTAATCAGGATGGATTAATCGATTGGAATGCAGAAGTACTGCAAACCGATGCGGCTATTAACCCAGGAAACAGCGGCGGGGCCTTAATTAATATTACCGGCCAGCTAGTTGGAATTAACTCAATGAAAATTGCGCAAAATGCAGTTGAAGGAATTGGATTATCCATCCCAATCAATTCGGCCCGGCCAATTATCGATGATCTTGAAAAGTTTGGAACGGTCAAACGTCCATATATGGGAGTGGATTTAAAATCAGTCTCTGAAATTCCAGCCTACTACCAAGAAGAAGCTTTGAAATTGCCTCGATCAATCAATTATGGTGTAGCCTTACGACAAGTCGTACCAAATTCGCCAGCCGCTCAAGCAGGCTTGCAAGAGTTGGATGTCATCGTTGAGATGGATGGCCAAAAAATTAACGACGTCATTGATCTTCGGAAACATTTGTACGAGAAAAAGAAAATTGGCGAGCAATTGGAGATTAAATATTACCGTGAAGGTAAGTTGAAGCAAACGACATTAAGATTAGCAGCAGAAACAACTCAATAAAAGCGTGGGTAAAACAGGAAAGTGAACCGTTCACTTTCCTGTTTTTATTTGTGTTATGATGTATAAGTTATTGAGTTATTTCGTATGACAGGTGGATATAAAGTAAACAATAGCTTTAATGAAATGAATAAGTGTAGGAAAGGTGAAGTAGAAAATGATTTATTGCTGTGAGGAACATGTGGATATAGCATTAGATACGATTGTGGATGATTTTGAGACTTTTCCCGTTTTGTCGAAAATAGATGTGGATAACTTATCAACAAACTGTGAATATTGTCAAAATACGGCTACATATGTTGTGGCGAACAAATGATTCCATACAAGATGTGGATAAAAAATGTGAATATGTGGATAACTTCTGTGGATATCTTGTTTGTAAGCTGTTTGTAATCAAGTTGTAAAGGGCTGTGGATTGTGAATATCTCAATTGTTACGGTTGGTAAATTGAAAGAGAAATATTTAAAACAGGGTATTGAGGAGTATTTAAAACGACTGACTGCCTATGCAAAAGTTGATGTCATTGAAGTTGCCGATGAAAAAGCACCTGAAATATTAAGTGAGTTGGAAATGGTGCAGGTAAAGCAAAAAGAAGGCGAAAGAATTTTAGCAAAGATTAGCCAAGATACATATGTAATTGCCTTAGCGATTCAGGGAAAATTAGGCTCATCCGAGGAACTTGCTGATTCATTAGACAAGCTAGCTACCTATGGAAAAAGTAAGATTGCCTTTGTGATCGGAGGTTCATTGGGCTTGAGTGAGGAAGTCATAAAAAGATCGAATGAGCAGCTTTCTTTTTCGCGGATGACCTTCCCCCACCAATTGATGAGGCTCATACTCGTTGAGCAGATATATAGAGCGTTTCGGATTAATCGGGGAGAACCTTATCATAAATAGAGGCGGCTTTTTAAATATCTTGGTCCCAATCCTGTTCAAAAGTAACTAAGGAAAATATAAATAAAAGTTTTTCTGATAAAGTAGTCTTTAGGGCTGCTTTTTTTGTTTTTCAGCGCCCTTATTTCACTGAGCATCGCCCCTATTAAAAAACGTTAAGAAATTCTTAAGAAATCTATCCATAAATTCGTAAGATATATCCGTTACTATTAACTTCATCAGCATTCGGTTCCCGCCAGCTTTTGTTTATGTTTGCCGAAAGATGTAAAGTACATGAAAATAAATAATAAAGGGGAGTTGGGATTTCCAATCAATTTAGAGGAGTGGCTTACATGAACATATTGGTTTGCGATGATGATCAGGCAATTGTGGATGCAATCGGAATTTACCTGGAAAACGAAGGCTTTTCAATTTTCAAAGCTGCTAACGGACTAGAGGCGATTGAACTTATAGGTGATCAGGAGATTCATCTAATTATCATGGATATTATGATGCCTAAAATGGATGGAATAAGAGCAACTATGAAAATTAGAGAAGAGAATAATATACCATTGATTATGCTTTCAGCAAAATCTGAGGATTACGACAAAATTTTAGGATTAAATATAGGAGCAGATGACTACATAACCAAGCCTTTTAATCCCTTGGAGCTGATCGCAAGAGTTAAATCACAGCTGAGAAGATATACAACATTAGGAAGTCTTGAAACCAAGAGCCATGTATATCGGTCGGGAGGACTCGTAATTGATGATGAAAGCAAAAACATCTCTGTTGATGGAGAGGCTGTCCATCTTACACCTGTGCAATATAAGATCTTAAAACTTCTGACTGCTAACGCCGGAAGAGTGTTCTCCATCGAAGAGATTTATGAAAAGGTATGGAATGAACCATCCTTTAGTCCGGAAAATACAGTAACTGTTCATATAAGAAAAATTAGAGAGAAAATAGAAATCAATCCGAAAGAACCTAAATATTTAAAGGTGGTGTGGGGAGTTGGATATAAGGTTGAAAAAATTTAGTCATTCTATTACAACAAAACTAATTGTTTTTATCATCATGATTGCTTTGTTTGTAGGTGCCGTAAAGGCAATTGGCGATTTAGTTGTGGCGAATGATGGGGATATTGGAATCGTTTTTGAGGACAATTACTTTCTAAGTAAGTCATATATAATGGAAAGTGAAATGCTTGTAAGTGACCTCACGAGGCTGGTGGGAGAATATAAAACTGAAGAACATATTTTAAAGGGCGGGACTATTAGTAAGGAAGAATTAAGAATCGAAGAGCAGGACTTATTTTCTGATTATCAGTTGGATTCAAAAAGTTATAATCCAAATCTTAGTGGAGCGGAGAACTACGAAAAGTTTAAAGTGGAGAATGCTAAAAAAATAGCCCAGGTAAAGGATAAGCTGATAAAGAGGGATTTAAGAGAATTCCAATTACTGTTGCAAAGTATTGAAGGGGTTAAAGATCCATTATTTTATGCAAGCGATGGCGTAAATGTATTTACGAACAGCACGATGGATGAAAGGGAACAATTTAAAAGCTATCCATCTTATATGATGTTTGAGGGATATAAAACAGAGGTCTATCCAAAAAAAGTAGAAGCGAATAAATACTTGGATTGGGTTTCAGTGCAAATAGATGACTTGGGCCCAGAAAACCATATGATTTATATTGCTTTTACGAAAGATTTTTTAAATTCGAAAATAAATACGTGGAATGAAAATAAAGTAAATGCTACAAAAGCCTTTTATCATTTTCTAGGATTCTTAGCAGGATTTATAATATTCTTTTTCTATCTGATGCTTGTGAGCGGTAGAAAGTTTTTTAAGGATGAAGAACTTCACCTGCATCCAGTCGATAAATTATATGTTGATTTATACCTCGTGTTATGTTTAGTGCTATTGATGCTATGGGCTGCCATTCTTGCCGAGATGGGCATTCAAAACGTCTCCAAATGGGCAGTTTTAATTACAATCCCAATTTCTGTAGCCGTGTTTTCGTTCGTATTCTCACTAGTGAGGCGTATGAAGAATAGAACGTTCTTCAAGCATACTTTAATCTATCAAATTATTTTTAGGCTGGTTCAATTTGTAAGAAATGTTTATGATAGCGGAAGTGTCGGAGTAAAGACAGTCCTCATTGTAATTGGGTATCCACTATTGATTGCTTTAACGTTCTTTATGTTCCCGGTCACCATAGGGATTGCTGCCTGGTTTACCTTAAAGAAAGTCCAGTCATTTATTGCTATTAGAGATGGGGTAAAAAGAATAAAAGATGGAGATATTACTCACAGCATTGATGCTGGTGAAAAGGGGGAGTTTGCCAGTCTTGCTGCTGATATTAATAGCATCACAGATGGGTTGAAAAAAGCTGTGGACAGCGAGCTGAAAAGTGAGCGGTTAAAATCGGAGCTCATCACCAATGTATCCCATGACATACGTACACCTTTAACATCCATTATCACTTATGTGGATCTATTGAAGAAAGAAAGGAACCCATCAAAGATAGAAGAATATATGGAAGTACTAGATCAAAAATCTAAAAGACTAAAAATCCTGACAGATGATTTATTTGAAGCAGCAAAGGCCTCCAGCGGAACCATTCCGGTACAGTTGGAGCGAATCGATATTGGTTCGTTAATCACCCAGGGGCTGGGAGAAGTAAGTGAAAAGATTAACGAGCTGGAATTAGAATTTAAGTTCAATCAACCTGTAAAAAAGGTCTATATTGCAGCTGATGGAAAATTATTGTGGAGATCGATTGAGAACGTATTATCCAATATTTTTAAATATGCTCTTAAAGGGTCAAGGGTCTATATTGATATTGAAGATTTAGGTAACGAAGCCTTGCTTACCATTAAGAACATTTCGTCTTATGAGTTAAATATTTCAGCAGATGAATTAATGGAGCGTTTTAAAAGAGGCGATGAATCTAGATCCAGTCAAGGCAGCGGGCTGGGACTATCCATTGCAAAAAGCCTGATTGATGCACAAAAGGGGAAATTTGTAATTCAAATTGATGGGGATCTATTTAAGTCCATGATTTTTATGCCTAAACATAGCAATGAGTGATTGATCAATTACATTTCCGTTAGCCTGTTCCACGTGAAACAAATAGGAATGATAAGAAAAACCGCCACTTAGACATGTGAGGTGAACCTTACCATAAATAACTGCTAAAATTTGAGCCTCTCGTTTGGTAATGAGAGGCTTTTTTATATATTTTAAAAAATTTTTAAAAAAGGGTTATCTTCGTTTGAATTCTACCTTTTCGGAAATCATAAGATAAGGTTTCTGCTTATAAAAAATAGTTTTATCTAAGGTGAAATTTCAAACAAGGAGATCAAAAAAATGAATGCGATTAATACGAATGATGCTTCTATAGAAAAAAAAGAAACGGTCATGAATAAAATTTTAGGAGCAATCAGTGGAAGTTTCGCGCCTATTTTAGGGGTACTTGCGGGATCCGGATTAATTTCAGCCTTATTATCCATTTTATCGACCTTAGGATGGTTATCTGCTAAAAGCGGAACCTATGCCATTCTTTCTGCAGCTGGACATGCTGTTTTTTATTTCTTCCCAGTTTTTCTAGGGATTACATTAGCCTTAAAACTGGGAGCCAACGGCTATGTTGGTGGTGCGATCGGTGCAGCACTTTTGGAACCGCATTATACGGGTTTAGTTGAAGCAAATGCTCAAAACGTAGATTTCTTAGGGATTCCTGTTATATTAGCAAATTATTCTTCAACCGTTTTTCCAATATTAATGGCTGTTTCCATATATTCCGTATTAGATAAGTTTTTGAAAAAAGTAATTTATAAAGACTTACAAATGTTTCTAAATCCACTTATCTCATTAATGGTGATTGTTCCTTTAACCGTACTCGTATTTGGTCCTTTTGGTACATATGTGGGCGGGGCCTTAGCAGTGGTTATCAAATTTTTAAGTTCAAAAAGTGGAATGTTAACTGGAGCGGTGATGGGAGCTGCATGGTCATTCTTGACTATATTAGGCCTCCACTGGGCCATAATTCCAATATTTATTGCAAATCTTGCGACTGGCGGTGATCCGCTTAGTCCGATGATATCAGCTGCTCCTTTCGCTCAAATCGGGATGGGTCTTGGGGTGTTCTTTAAAACGAGAGATAAAAATTTGAAAACGCTAGCTGCATCAGGGCTTATCCCTAGTGCCTTGGCAGGTACAACAGAAATCCTCACATACGGTATCCTAGTACGTTACAAACGAACGATGCTTTTTGTTGCAGTAGCCGGAGCAATTGGCGGAGCGATTAATGGGGCACTTGAAGTAAAAGGGACGGCATTTGCTCTTCCAAGTTTCTTGTCGATTCCTGTATTTACACCAATCGGAATATATTTAATGGGTACTTTAACGGCATTAGTTATCGCATTGGTTCTGACACTTGTACTTGGATATGAAGGGAAAAGCGACGCAGTCTCTGCCAAAACGGTGAAAGAATTTGGATTAGCGAATGTAAAGAGAGAAACCATTTTAAGTCCATTAAGTGGGGAAATTGTTCCATTAAGTGAAATTAGCGATCCGCTTTTTTCAACTGAGACAGTAGGTAAAGGAATTGCGATTGAACCAACAAACGGCGAAGTGATCTCACCCGTTGATGGAACGGTTACCACTCTATTTCCAACCGAGCATGCCATTGGGATTACATCAGAAGATGGGGCTGAAATCTTAATTTGTATTGGGGTTGATACTATTAATTTAAAAGGTCAATTTTTCACTTCTCAAGTAAAACAATGGGATAAAGTGAGAAAGGGCGACTTGCTAATTCATTTTGACATTGAAAAAATTAAAGCTGCAGGCTTTGATGTAAAAACTCCTATAGTCATCACTAATACCAATCAATATATTGATGTTGTCCCAGCCATAGATGGGAAAGTCCAGGCAAAAGATGAATTAATCAAGCTGGTTGTATAAATGAAAACTCGCCGATTGGAGTGTCCGTTAAGACAGTTCACATTTGTTAGGGGTGAGTGGGTTGGATCCATTGTCAGATTTTCAAATATCATTTCAACATATAGAGTTACTAGTTCCTAGAGTAAATAAAGGGATTCAATTTATTCTGGTAATTAGTGGTGAATTATTAATAGAAACATCTAGTCGCTTTTATCATATGGTAGAAAATGATTTGCTTGTCATTAATCGTAATCAGCTTTACCAGGTCCAGGGTAGTGAAAATAATAGGGTAATGATACTAACCATTTCGGATGCCTTCATGGACCATCATTACGGAGACTATCGAAATCGGCGATTTGACTGCTATTCTAGAGAAATTGATCTGGGAAGAGAAGATATGATTTTTTCAATTCGCAAGCTACTTGCAAATGTGATGATTAGTTATTATAGACAAGATGAAAGCTATCGAATTGAGGTGAAAAGCTATATCTGTCAAATGTTACTTATCCTGATTCGTAGTTTTAAAGAAGAAGGCAGTGTTCTTGAGAAAATGGATACCGGGGATCTGCGTTTATCGCAAATCATTGACTATATGGAAGAAAACTATGACCAGATGATTACATTAGAGGAGATTGCTAAGAAATTTTTTCTTTCAACAGGCTATCTATCCCGCTACTTTAAACAGAAAATGGGGATGGGGTTTAGTCGCTTTTTAATGAATATCAGGCTTAAGCATAGTATGAAAGATTTGCTTTATACGTCTGACTCCATTTCGCAAATCGCCATGAATAATGGCTTCCCAAATACAAAGTCTTTATCAACTTTTTTTAAAGAAGTGTACGGAATGACCCCTCATGTATATCGAGAGAGCCATCCTGTAAAAAAAGAAGATTCCGTTCAAAGCTATAGCAAAGAAGATGCTTCAAATCTTGTCCGATCACCAGAAATTGTAGCAAAATTAAGCAGCATGATTTTAGATGAACAAAAACCCTATACCCATTCAGAGACAAGATATGAAAAGTTGCCGGTAAACTTGTCCAAACCTGTGGCAATGAAATTAAATTGTCCTAATCACATTCTTAATATTGGAGAAATTATTGAATTATTAAAAGAAGATGTTCGATCTCAAGTACTAGATGTGAAAAAGGATTTGCAATTAAGGTATATCGGAGTTCGTCATCTTATTAGCAATACGGCCATTCCTCCTGAAGTGGAGACAGATGAAGAGATTCCGACAACATCTCCGTATTTTAATATTGATAGTGCTTTGGAATTCATGAAAAAGCATGATTTATCTTTGTTTGTACGGGCCGATTATATGGATATTTCGAGAAATGAAGAAGGATATTTTACAAAACTCAGTCAATTCATCAGACATTGTTTGCAACTGTACGGAGAATTGTTTATTAAGCAATGGCATGTGATGTTTTATGAGCCGTACTATACTGGAGTCGAAGCAAAAGAACTTCAGAGGGTGTATATAAAACTTCACGAAGTATTGAAAACAATTATACCTTCCATTCAGGTAGGAGTGTATATGCCTTTTTCTTTCCGTAAAGAAAAGACAAGTGATAATCATGCATGGCAGCTAGATTATGGCGTGTCTATTGATTTTATCGGTTATAACGCTAACCAAAATGAGGTCATTGATTTTAAAGAAATGGCGGATACCAAGTTCGATTTAGCAAAGGATTATATTAAAGAAAAAACCGATAAGATGAAGCATTATTTAAAAAGGAACAATATAGAAAAACCGCTTCATCTCGTATCATGGAACACGTTGTCTGGAAATACTAGGTATACGAACGGCACTTTTTTTCGAGGAGCATTGGTCTTGAAAAATGTCTTAGATATAGCCAATGACGTGAAAACAGTTGCTCTCTGGATTAATACCATCGTACATGAAGATGCAGGAAAAGATAAGCATTATCGAATGGATGGCGTAGAATTATTCCATTATCTAAACGGAAAACGCCCAGCGTATTTTGCATTGATGTTTTTAAAACGCCTACATGGCGAGATTGTTGCACATGGTCAGGATTACGTAATGACAAAGAATGAGCGGGGATATCAATTGATTCTGATGAATTGTAATATCATCAATCCGTATTTCTCCGTTGAAGAGACCTTTCTTCAAAAACTCAATAAAGAAATTCACGTAACAATTACTGGAATACCTAAAGGGGAATACCAAATACGCAAGCATGTATTTGATAAAGATCATGGAGCTTTGTATACAAAATGGTGGAACTTGAACAGTAAGCATGGTATGGATGCTGAAATTATTGATTATATTATTAATTCCAGCAGGCCTTCCTTAGAAATCTTCGATGAATCCATTGAAGATGATTGGTCATTTTATTCCTATTTAACAAGCAATGCTATTCACTTTTTCGATATTCGAAAAACCTATCGATAAGATTGATACAAATAAATATCGAAATGAGGACAACCTAAAAGGGTCTAACCCCGCGGCCTTATACACTTGAAATGTATATAGGGTGGCGGGGGTGGACCCTTTACTTGTTGGGAATGGCAAAAATCGACCCTATTATTTTTACCTCATAAAACTGCAGGTTAATTATTTTACACTTTGTTAGGTTGATTTACATAAAAATTGACTCACTTAAATACGCTTAAATTTTTATAATCAAGGTATAGAAACACAACCATGTGTTCCTGTTAGTTATTAATTGCTTTAAGGTTCATTCATTAGGAGAATACAAACTTAATTAAAGTGTAGGGGGTTTAACCATGGATACAAATTATAAAGGTACAGATAAGATGATCACAGGGATTGTGTTCGGCGTTATCACATTTTGGCTTTTTGCACAAGCAATGGTCAATGTGGTCCCGGCCGTTCAAGAAGATTTGGGGATTACATCCGGAACATTGAATATAGCCATCAGCTTAACAGCCTTATTTTCTGGATTGTTTATCGTAGCGGCTGGTGGGCTCGCAGATAAAATTGGCCGAAAAAAAATTACCTATCTCGGGTTAATTTTAAGCGTTGTCGGTTCCCTTTGCCTAGTATTAGCGCAAGGAGCGACATTGTTAATTATCGGACGTATCATTCAAGGACTTTCCGCAGCTTGTATTATGCCATCAACGATTGCCTTAATGAAAGCTTACTTTGATGGAAAAGACAGACAACGTGCCCTTAGTTACTGGTCCATTGGATCTTGGGGCGGTTCAGGGGTATGTTCGTTTGCAGGTGGTGCCATTGCAACTTATATGGGATGGAGATGGATCTTTATCTTCTCTATTGTATTTGCCCTTCTCGCCATGTGGCTGATTAAAGATACACCTGAAAGTAAAGCAGAAGGAACCGGTGAGTTTAAATTCGATTATAGTGGTTTAGCTATCTTTATCGTCACCATGATCGCATTAAACGTTTTTATTACATTCGGTGCGGACTTAGGCTGGACAAGCCCAACTTCCATCATCTCTGCCATTATTACCATTATTGGAGCTATTGTCTTCTTCAAAGTTGAAAAAAGGAAAAAGATTGCACTAATTGATTTCTCTTTATTTAAAAATAAACCATACGCTGGTGCCACATACTCAAACTTTTTGTTAAATGCGGTAGCCGGAACGCTCGTTGTGGCAAATACGTATGTTCAAGTCGGTCGAGGATTCACTGCATTTCAGTCAGGGATGCTATCCATTGGATACTTAGTGGCGGTGCTTGGCATGATTCGTGTCGGAGAGAAAATCCTGCAAAGAGTGGGTGCGAAATTACCAATGATTTGGGGCGCTGTTATCACGACTGTTGGTGTAGCGGTTATGGGTCTAACCTTCTTGCCTGATTTTGCTTATACCGTTGTCGTATTCATTGGGTTTGCCTTATTTGGTCTTGGACTTGGGGTATATGCGACGCCGTCTACAGATACATCCGTATCCAATGCCCCATCCAACAAAGTGGGTGAAGCAGCTGGGATTTATAAAATGGCAAGCTCACTAGGCGGAGCATTCGGTGTTGCCATTTCCGCAACGGTTTATAGTTCAGTTGCAGCGGCTGGAAGTGTTGAGACTGCTGCATCCATTGGGATCATTGTAAACGTGATTTTTGGGGTACTTTCTATTCTTTCGATTATGATTATGGTTCCTAATAGTGCAGGAAAACCTTCAGAGGCTTCATCGACAAAGTCAAGACGCACACCAACACCAACACCGTCAGAAAGTCACTAATTGAAAGAATAGAATGGAGATTCCTTTCATTCTTTGCCATCAAAAGGGGAGACGAAAATGATGAAAAGCGAATTAATGAGCATGTTAGAATCACGTAAGGAAGAAATAATCGAAATCCGCCGCCATTTACATGAAAATCCTGAGATCTCTTTTAAAGAGGTGAAAACGGCTCAGTATATTGCAGATTTTTATAAAGGGAAAGATGTTGACATCCAAACGAATGTTGGAAATGGTTATGGTATGATCGTAACGATAAAAGGTGGAAAACCTGGAAAAACCATTGGTCTTCGTGCTGACTTTGATGCACTTCCAATTGCAGAAGAAACAGATGTGCCGTTTAAGTCAAAGAATGAAGGTGTCATGCATGCGTGCGGACATGACGGACATACGGCTTACCTGTTAGTTTTGGCTGATTGCTTAATTCAATTAAAAGACTCCATCCCAGGTACCATCAAAATCATTCACCAACATGCAGAAGAAGTTCCGCCAGGTGGGGCAAAAAGTATTGTAGAATCTGGCTTGATTGATGACTTAGATGCCATTTATGGCATTCATTTGTTACCGATGGGGCCTGCGGGAACAGTAGGATATCATGCGGGGTATTCCTTCAATGGACGAGCTTACATGAAATTGAAAGTGCAAGGAAGAGGTGGACATGGTTCTTCTCCTCATTTAGCAAACGATGCCATTGTTGCTGCTGCACATTTTGTTACAGCTGCTCAAACCATCGTTAGCCGCAGATTAAGTCCATTCGATGTCGGTGTGATCACAATCGGATCTTTTGATGGAAAAGGGACATTCAACGTAATCAAGGACAGCGTCGAACTTGAAGGCGATATTCGCTATATGACTGTAGAAACAAAAGAAACGATTGAGAAAGAAGTTAAACGGATTGTAAGAGGAATTGAAGAAGAATTTGGCGTAACATGTGAGCTTACTTATGCTCCAGATTATCCACCTTTATACAACAACCCGGAGCTTACGGCAATGGTTGCAGAAAGTTTACGAAGCATGAATGATAAAGATATAAAAGAAGTAAAAGAATTTCCGGCTATGTCTCCATCCGAAGACTTTGCTTATTATGCTGAAAAATTCCCTGCCTGCTTCTTTTACATCGCATGCACACCAAAAGGAGTAGAAAATCCTTACTTCAATCATCATCCAAAATTTGATATCGATGAAGATGCACTCCTAGTAGCTGCTAAAGCTGTTGGACAAGTGGTTTGCAGTTATTATCAATTAGATTAAAAAATATAAAAAAACCTATCACATCCGCCATTAGATTCAGTTTGTGATAGGTTTTTTTGCATGGACAGTGACGCGATATTAGTACCACCTTTGTAGAAACTGGATACCATTTGACCAATTTCAGTTATAATAGAAGGAATAGATTGGAGGAAGGAGTTCATATTTTTGAACAACGATAAACAGGATCAAACGAAAACATCCAATATACAAGTGATCACTCGTGCGGCTAAAATACTAAGGGCTCTTAGAGACCATCCAAAAGGATTAAGCCTATCGAAAATTGCTAAAGAAGTAGGTCTGGCCAGATCGACGGTTCAAAGAATTGTGACTGCTCTTGAACAGGAGAGGTTAGTTTCAGCAGCTTCCGCTAATGAAGGTTTCTGTCTTGGGCCAGAGATTGCGTTGCTAGCGGCTGCGGTCCAGAGTGATTTAAGAGAAGAAGTCAGGCCATTTTTAATAGAACTATCACGTCAAGTTAATGAAACGGTAGACCTGTCCGTTTTAGATAACAGTAAGGTGCTTTTTGTGGATCAAATAATCGCACCGCATCCATTGCAAGCAACTTCACAACCTGGTGCGTCTTTTCCATTACATTGCACGGCAAACGGAAAGGCGATACTTGCCTCCTTACCTATAGCAGAGGTTGAGAAATTAATACCGCTGGACATGCAACAGTTCAATGATCAGACAATTACAAGTCGGTATGAACTGTTAAAGGAATTAGAAGTGGTTCGTAAAGAGGGAGTAGCTTTTGCCAGGGAAGAGCACATTCAAGGAATTTGTGCAGTGGGCGCAGTTATTTTTGATCGAATGGGAAATTTAAGTGCTATCTCGATTCCGCTCCCCTCCATTCGTTTTTATGGCAATGAAGAGAAGCTAGCGGCTGCCCTCCTTCATACATGTCAAACGATTAACCAGCACTTTAATAACAAATATTGAAGGATGGATATCATGGATCTTCGTTATGGCTAAAATGAAAAAGGACCACGAAATGATATTTCGGGTCCTTTGAATCTTCTGGCTAACATACGGGTATGTTAGTTTAAAATGGTTACCTTTAATTGTTTTACCCCAAAATTGATGGCATCTTGTTCAGCAGGAATAAAGACATCAATTCGATTGCCTTTAATAGCCCCGCCAGTATCTGCAGCCGTTGCTTCACCATAGCCTTCTACATAAACTTTACTGCCAAGCGGTATAACCGATGGGTCAACTGCGATGACTTTTGCATTTGGATTTGCTTTAAGGTTAATTCCAGTTGCCGTAGTACCAGAACATCCCTCACACGAAGCCGTATAAGCTGTAGCCTTCACTGTAATTTCCCTTGAACTTGTATTAGTAGTTGATGCAGCTTCTACCGCTGGTTCACTTTCCTTTGGTGCTTGCGCTGCAGGCTTTGCTGATGCTGTAGATGCAGCAGGCTTCGTTTGTTTTTCTGATACAGCCGTATTAGTAGTATTTAAACCTTCATAGATTAATAGATTTAATCCAGGATGGATGAGATCGGTAGTTAATTTGTTCCATTCTTTAAGTTGCGAAACAGTTACCTGATAATCAAGGGATATATCCCATAGTGTGTCACCTTGTTTAACAGCATAATGTTTTTCCGGTGCAATGGTTAGTATATCTCCAGGGTGAATTAGATCTGTAGTA
The DNA here is from genome assembly GCF_041106275.1 of Neobacillus sp. BF23-41. NCBI lineage: Bacteria > Bacillati > Bacillota > Bacilli > Caryophanales > Bacillaceae > Neobacillus > Neobacillus sp. BF23-41. Next base: position 49,193 of record NZ_JBGBPR010000016.1, on the reverse strand, counting down.
AGATGATTTAACTTTTGGATATTTTCTAAAGATGTATTATTTGCGCGTGATAGATCCCAAAGGGTATCCCCTTTTTGTACTGTTACTGTTGCAGCTTGTACATTAGCACTTACAGTTACTGAGAGTACAGCAACTGCTATAATTGAAATAATTTTTTTAAGCATTCTTTTACCCTCCATGTTCTTTGGTTGCTAAGTTTTTATCATCGTAACATAGAATTTTCTGAAACAAAGAACAGGGAGATGTTAAATCGTTTACATCCGTGGCAATATTATTGCGATAGTATTTCTTAATTCATTTAATAATCTGAAAATACATCCCTCCAAGGCTTCTAAAATGCAAAAGACCCAGTAGTGGTCCTATCTGGGCGCGTTACTTCTATTTTTACAATAGTGTTACATAAAATGAATTTTAAGTTTATATTATCCTATTATTTTCCTTAAATACCATTTGTTTTTCCCTTTAAAAACTAATTTCCCATCAAAGCAAGGCACAGCATTCGCCGTGCCTTGTTTTTTGGAGTGTTTATTTACGGGAGAATATTGCCTGCTGCACGATAGATACGATACCATTCTTCACGTGTAAGCTGAACTTCGCTTGCCTTACAGCAGTCCTTTAACCTGTCGATATTCATCGTTCCGATCACAGGCTGCATGTGGGCGGGATGACGTAACAGCCAGGCGGTAGCGATGGTCGTGTTGCTCACTTCATATTTGGCGGCAATTTCATCGATCTGCTGATTCAATTCTGGGAATTTGTCGTTTCCAAGGAATACTCCTTCAAAGAATCCATATTGGAATGGAGACCAAGGTTGAATGGTAATTTCATTTAGTCTGCAAAAATCGAGGATGCTGCCGTCCCGGTTAATTGCAGAATCATTTTCCATGTTTACATTGATGCCATTAGAAATCATATTGGCGTTGGTAATACTTAATTGCAATTGGTTAGCCACAAGTGGCTGCTTCACAAATTTCTGAAGCAGTTGGATCTGCATCGGATTTTGATTGGAGACACCAAAATGGCGCACTTTTCCTGATCTCTCAAGGGTATCAAAGGCCTCGGCAACCTCTTCAGGTTCGACCAGCGCATCCGGGCGGTGCAGAAGGAGAACATCAAGATATTCGGTGTTCAGCCGTTTCAAGATTGCGTCGACTGATTCTAAAATATATTCTTTCGAAAAATCAAACATTCCCTTGCGAATGCCGCATTTGGATTGCAGGATGATTTTTTCACGAATTTCCGCGTTCATGTGGATGGCATCTGCAAAAATTTCTTCACATGTTCCGCCTCCATATATGTCCGCATGGTCGAAGAAGTTTGCCCCTTCTTCTAAAGCAGATTGGACAAAGCTTTCAGCCTCTGTTTTTTCTAGCGAGTTAATACGCATACAGCCAACTGCTACGACAGGCACCTCTAAAGAACTGCTTCCTAATTTAATGGTTCTCATCATTTGTTTCCTCCACTTTGTTATACTTGGCGAACGATGTCGATAGGTAATGCGGATATTCGACTATTTCTTCCAACCACATTACCAGAATGAGTGAAACTATTTTTACCTATTCTTCCCTATTTTGACACATGGGCTTAGTAATAGGCAATTTTTAAACAGCAGCGGCTACATCCATATCGAAGTAGCGATAAAAAATAAATCCGGAAACAGGCTTCTTGCCTCAAGCAAATCAACAGACCATGCATATTTTATTGGTAATTACTATTACACGATAGGTAATCGATCATTTAGCATGGTTTTATTTTTGCATAAAGGGGCTGGTTTTTCTTGGCACGAACGCCATTGGCAAGTATCCTGCAGAAATCATTTTTGTTGGCAGGTACTGAAATGAAGAAACCATTAAGTACTGGACAAGCTAGGACACTAGATAATAATAATTTACAAAAGGCTCTACTCATGCCACAAAAGTATACGAATGAGGGTGGAAAGGCTGCTCCTAGGATCGTCATTGTAGGAGCGGGATTGGCGGGTCTCACGAGTGCTTATCGACTTAAACAAGCTGGGATCACTTCAACTATTTATGAAGCGGCCGATCGGGTTGGGGGACGTTGTTGGACAAGAAGAGGGTACTTCAACGACGAGCAAATTGTCGAGCGTGGCGGAGAATTAATAGATACCTGCCATATCGAAATTCAAGAACTTGCCAAAGAGTTGGGATTAGAATTAGATAATTTAATCATGGCAGAACCGGTTGACACCAAACCATTTTATTTTTTTGATCAACGCCCTTATTCCTTTGATGAAGTAACTAATGATTTTATAAAAATCCTCCCTAAACTACAAAGGGATCTGAAAGCAGTGGGTGAAACGACCCTTTATAATAGTTATACTGAGCGAGGATTTGAGCTTGATCATATGTCTATAGTTGATTATATCAATGAGACCGTACAAGAAGGCATCCATTCAAGATTTGGTAAATTACTAGCACTTGCCTATTCCATTGAAAATGGAGCGGAAGCTCACCAGCAAAGTGCCTTAAATCTACTTTATATGTTAGGATTTGCACAAAATGAGCCCTTTCGAATGTACGGTGATTCAGATGAATGCTTTCATATAAGGGGCGGGAATGACCAACTCCCTGCTTTATTAGCAAAAAAACTTCAGGGGCAAATCGTATGTAATGCCCAATTGATTAAGATTGAACAGTCCGTTCAAAATAAAATAACGCTCGTTTTTCGAAATAAAGAAAAGGAATGGAAGGTCTTAGCCGATAAAGTTATTCTTGCTCTTCCTTTTAGTATTTTAAGAACGATAGATTATGAGGATGCAAGATTTCGTCCGTTAAAAGAAGCAGCAATTGAAGAGCTCGGAATGGGGGTAAACACAAAACTTCATGTACAATTTGTTAATCGGTTCTGGAATGTGCTTGGAAATAATGGTGAAACATTTGCGGATACAGGCTATCATCAGACCTTTGAATCCTCTCGATCTCAACCAGGTAATTCAGGAATTCTTGTTAACTTCCTAGGAGGTGAAACAGCGGCGCAACTGCTTGCTGCCACAGATCGAGAATTAGAAGAGAAGACGAAAGAATTTTTGGACAAGCTTGAGCCTGTACTGCCTGGAAATAATAATAAATGGAATGGTTTAGCAACCGTAGACCATTGGCTAAGTAACCAATGGTCTAAAGGCGCTTATTCCTATTGGAAAGTTGGCCAATATACGAAATTTGCTGGTATTTTGGGAGAGCGCGAAGGCAATATCCTCTTTGCCGGTGAGCACACTTCGATTAAGTTTCCTGGTTATTTAAATGGGGCGGTCGAGACTGGTGAGAGGGCAGCACATGAAGTAATCAATGATATAAAAGTAGATTAGGAAAAAAAAAGCTGACAAATATGGAATCTGTTGTTCCTATTTGTCAGCCTTTTTAATTATGTATTTCTAAGGGAAAGCTAACGGTGTTTAGAAAATGTCATTTAGTTCGCTATCAGAATAGATGGAAATTAACACAACTGCTTTACCATCACCAATATTTTTTACGAAATGCGGGACACTAGCGTTCCAACTGAAGGAATCGCCTTCGTCAATGATCATTGAGTCTTCGCCTTGTTCGGCCAGGACTTTTCCCTCCAAAACCAAATGACATTCTTCTCCTTCATGTGCATTTGATTCACCCATGGAAGCACCAACAGGGAATTCGACCAGCATCATTCTTAATCCACCTTTGGAGGTTAGATGCTCAACCTTCAAATGGTTAAAGGTGGAGTGAGTCCTTTCAGCCTTTCGAACGACGCGCATATGCTGCTTCTTTTCTAATAATAAATAAGGTAAAGGGATACCAAGAAAGGTTGCAATGGTTTGCAAAGTACTAATCGATGGTGAGGTGTTATTGTTCTCTACATTTGAGATAAACCCCTTTGAAAGTCCAGTCCCCTCACACATTTGCGCAATGGTGATTTTTTTTCTATTACGTATTGCACGGATTTTCGATCCAATATCCAAATGATCCACCTCAAAGGTTTCCAAATAAAAAACATAATTCTATTTTACCATTCTTTCGGCTGATAGTTTAAGTCTGCAAACAATTGATTGCGTTCTTTCTTAGATAGGTCGCGCCACTGTCCGATCGGTAGATTGCCTAAATGAATATTCATGATGCGCGTCCGCTGCAACCTGACAACTCCATAGCCAAGGGCAGAACACATTCGGCGGATTTGCCGATTAAGACCCTGTGTTAAGATGATTTGAAATACATATTTAGACAATTGCGTTACTTTACATGGTAATGTCTTTGTATCTAGAATCTCCACACCCGCTGCCATTCTCTTTAAAAATTCAGGTGTGATCGGTTTGTCGACTGTCACGATATATTCTTTTTCGTGCCTATTTTCGGCACGCAAAATCTCGTTAACGATATCTCCATCATTCGTTAAGAGAATTAATCCATCTGATTCTTTATCTAAACGGCCAATATGGAAAATCCGTAAGGGATGATTGACCAAATCAATGATATTTCCCTTTATATGTCTTTCTGTTGTGCTGGTAATCCCAACTGGTTTATTTAAAGCGATATAGACATAGTTTTTAGCCACTTTAATCGGGCTGCCGCTAATACGGACATCATCGCCGGGCTCAACCTGGCTCCCGATCACCGCGACTTTTCCATTAATCGTAACTCTTCCTTCACTAATTAACTTATCTGCTCCTCTTCTAGATGCCTTGCCAGACTCGCTAATAAATTTATTAATACGCATGATACACACCCTTAAGTGGAGAATTGTAAGTTTACCATACCCAACTGCTGCCTTTTTTTCAAGTCTTCGGTGCCTGACACTAATTATTACAAAAGTTACTCAATAGGCCAGGTAGCTTACGAACTGGCGGAATTATTAAGGAACAAGTAATGGTGGAAAAAGAGAATATTTGTGAAACGGCATTAAATATCACTAAACTGCTACAAACCCGAGAAAACCAATAGCCAAGGACATAGATTGTTATTAGAAAAACTATATTAGCGGTAGAAAATTGTCGAAAAAGTAAAGATTTACAATCTAAATTTCTAAATAGGCAGGAAATTATCACCATTTTATCTCCAATTTTTGACAAAATATTTTGATTACATATGTTACTTTTAGTAATAACTACATAATTGGGGAGATTACGATGAAAAAACTATCTATTATTTTTGTTTTGCTGTTCAGTGTATTTTTATTTACAAGCCAAGCAGATGCAAGCAGTGGGTCACAATTAATTATTATTAACAAAAAGACAAATACCCTTGCATTCTATGATAGTGGTAAATTAGTTAGAACATTCAGCGTTGCTACTGGAAGATCGAGGTCTCTTACACCAGAAGGGACTTTTAGAATTGTAACTAAGATCGTTAATCGCCCCTATTATAAATTGAAAATTCCGGGCGGAGATTCTCGCAACCCGCTAGGTAATCGGTGGCTGGGATTAGAAGCTCGGGGCACCTATGGTACCACCTATGCTATTCATGGGAATGCAAATGAAAATTCGATTGGTACTTATGCAAGTTCAGGTTGTGTACGGATGCACAATTCGGAAGTACGTTGGCTTTATAGCCATGTCAACAAGTACACATTGGTAGTCATCACTCATTCAAACAGCAGCTTTGATTCGATTGCAAAGGCCAACGGTTATGGCAGTGGCTGGGTGGAACTTAGCGGCAACAAGTATTATTATGTGGATGGCCAAGTAAAAACGGGCTGGCAGTCGATAGACGGAAAAAGGTATTTCTTTGATGACGCTGGTGTGATGAAAACCGGTTGGATAACCCAGGGTGATAAGAAATATTATCTCGGTAACAAAGGTGAAATGAAAACGGGATGGCTGGACGATGATGGAAATAGGTATTATCTCGATCAAACAGGTGCGATGAGAACGGGCTGGGTCGCAGACGGTGGGAAGGAATATTATCTTGATAACAAAGGTGTAATGAAAACAGGTTGGTTATCTATCGCTGAGAATCGGTACTATCTTGATAGCAACGGAGCTATGAAAACTGGCTGGCTAGCAGATGCTGGAGGATGGTACTATCTCGATAATTCAGGATTGATGAAAACGGGTTGGGTCAATTCGGAAGGCCGCTGGTTCTATCTCAATGGTAGTGGTGTCTTGAAAAATACTCAGGCTCTTGCCAACAACAGTCAGTGGGATTATCTTGACAAAAATGAAGAAGTAACGGCAGATCGGTCCAATTTATTAGAGGAAAAATACAAACTTAACAATCAAGAGTCGGTAGTGACTGGTTGGTTGAATTATAAGGAGAAATGGTATTACCTGTATGTAGGTGCTGACATGGTTGCTAGCGCGATGAGTGAAGGGTAAATAGGTTGGCAGGATATAATGCCTCATAGATTAATAGATAGCTTAAAGTGCCTCTAGAAGGCGCTTTTTTGCTGTGAAGCCATGAGTATTTGAAGGGATATAAACAAGCAAAAACCTACCCTCAGAAGCTTCTGAAGGTAGGTTTTTTATTAGTTTATTTGAAGATTAAGACTTTACCTACTGTCCCATCAGGACTTTCACCAACCACACGGAATTTTAATCCGTAATTTGGCACGTTACGGCCAGCATCAACGAGTCCAGCGTTACTGTAGTTTGCGCTGTCATCAAATAATGGGTTACGTTGAGAGAAGTTATCTTTCATTGTGACACCAAATCCTGGGATATTAGAGTAGTCTAAGAACATTTTATCTGTTTTGCTTAGCCCAAATGCCGTAGTGGGTACTTTCGTAGCTGCTGCTGCGGACTTTGGAGCTAAGGTAGAGCCTCCCAGTGTTCCAACAAACAAGCTGGAAGCAACGATCGTACTTGCGGTAATACTAGAAAAAACCTTCAGTGCTCAATTTTTCTTTACCAAACGTATTCCCCCCTAATTAATATGTCTATAGTGCATTTTTAATCTTACAATAGTGACTGAATGTTACGAATATTTAAATCATATTCGCTAATTAATAACATATTTATAGATTAAATTTTTACAAGAAGGCTGGTTTAATAGTTTCTTAGTTAACGATTTTAGAAGAGGGGAGGGGCACTTAAATCTATGTGAGATCGGATATTGGGGGATCATCGGAAAGTATACATTTCTGCATACATGTTTACATTTTGTATACTTTGTGTTTACAAAGGCGTAAACATGTATACGAATTCGTACACATCGCGTAATGGCGCAGTGTTTACAAGTTTGTAATCGTTGTTTACAAAAACTTGATAACAGCGATACCTGAAATAGGATGGCTAGCGGACGGTGGGGAATGTTGTTGACTGGATACTTCTCGCTTCATGAAGACTGGCTAGATAAGCTCTGAAGGCAGATGATGCGTTCTCGATGATATAACATGAATAATAATCCTCAAGCTCTTGTCAGCAACAATCAGTGGGATTATCTCGACAAAGATGAGGCTGTTGATTTAAATAGTTCCTATTTGTTAGAGGAATACAAACTTAATAGTAAAAATGAAGTAGTGACGGGCTGGTAAAATTACAAGGAGAAACGGTAGTGCTTATATGTAGGAAAAGATATAGTTGCCAATTCGATGTTTGAAGAGTAGGGGACCTGTATCCTTCTTCCTCCCTCATGATAAATTAATAATTAAAGCACACCTTAAATGGTATGCCTTTTTGCTGATAAAAGTATTGATCAAAATAGGTTGGATCTGACAGCGGGGCATTGGCAAGTATACAATTTTGAATACATGTTTACGTTATTTGGTTACTTGTATACATTTTCGCATACATGTTTACAGTTTATGTGTACTTGTTTACAACTTGTATACTTTATGTTTACGGAAGTGTTTACATGTATACAAAACTGTGTACATTATGGATTGCGCGATGTTTACAAATTTGTTATTGTTGTATACAATAATGTTTACATCCTTCTGAAGTTTACATGTTGTTTACATTTTTACAGTTATATTTTTTTTACTTATAAATCATTGAAGAATCTATCAATCTTATATACTCTTAAAGGTGTAACTAGAATTACATAACTACTATTAAAAAATAAATCTATAAATGAAGAGGAATGATGTTTATGACTAAATCCAGAGTTGCAGCTATTGATGTTGGGAATGACTCCATTAAGGCCATTTTCGGAGAACTAGACTATGAATTGAATATTCCTAACATAATTGCTAGGGATACAGAAGATCGACCTGTTATTGGGATTGAAGAACTTGATAATAAAAATCCATTGGATGGAATTCACATCAAAGTCCACTCCCCTGCTTTAAAAGAGAACAACGGAATTTATCGTATTGGTAATTTAGCTACTAAAAGTATTAACGCCACTGAACTAGACCCTGGCAGCAGCAAGTCAGAAGAAGATCAAACGTTAATTATGCTTTTTGCAACATTAGCTTTAGACGCAGTAAAGGAAAATAATTCACATGGTTTTCCGCGTACAAAAAATGTGATTGATGCTAACTATACATTGGGAACAGGTCTTCCCCTTCGTGAAGTAAAAGAAGGTAAGGATGCTGGCTATCGTTCTAAATTAGTTGGTTCCGTTCATCAAGTTGAATTCCTTGTCACACCAAAGTACCAAGGATTGAAAGTAAATATTAAATTTGAAGAAGTAAAAGTATATCCTGAAGGATTCGCTGCATTTATTAACCTTGTTTTGGACAACAGCGGGAAAATAATCAATAAGGAACTTATTGATAAGCGCATCTTAATTCAAGATATCGGCGGATTATCAACGGATATTGCAGTCATCAAAAATCGAAATGTTGATGATGATAAAGCACAAGGATTTAATCTAGGGGTTTCAGAATCATTAGAAGCCATTCGCGAAGAGATTAGAACTAAGCATGGGGTTGAACTCGATAGCCGCCGTGATGTCGTTGAGATTATTACCAAGAAAAGTGATCGTAATCATATTATGGTTAAAGGTAGCCGGACAAGCGTTCATGATATTACCGACCGAATCCTGCTTGATTTAGCTAAAAAGCAATACCGTTTATTACGTAATGTTTGGCAGAGAAATTCGCAAACGGAAATTTGTTACTTTGTGGGTGGCGGAGCCAATGTCTTAAAGGAATATCTTAAAACGTTAAATAACAATTTAGACGGTTATAATATTGATTTCTTTGAAGATGAAAAAGAGAGTATTTGGATGATGGCCAATGCATATTATAAACTCATCAACGACTTTGTTCGTAAAGCAGAGAAACAAAAGCCAGTTAGAGTTGAACCTGTAAAAAGCTAAGTAAGGTGATTATATGAAAAAAGCAGCCTCAAATGAGGTTCAGCGGGGTCAAGCGATATCCTTTCGTGTCCCCTCTGATACACCTGACCATATTTTAAAACATTTACAAAAGTTGAAGGATACAGAAAGAAGGAATTTTTCCAGTAAAATTGCCGAGTTTGTGATGCAAGGTGTGAGTAGTTCTGTTTCGAGGGAAAAGGAGACAATTACGATCCCTCTCCCCCAGAAGTTAACGAAAGCCCAGCGAAATTGGTTAAAGCATGAGCATTCAGAAGCCTTGCTGGGAAGTATTCTTTATCAGCTGATTTCTGACCCAGTCCGCTCGACTTCGCTGCTTGCTTCATTAAATAGTCATTCAATCGATATCGACGAAGCTTTGTACCTTCAGGAAGAAGTATTTCCCGAGAAACTTCAAAAAGATGACAGTTATCTGCAGATCGCTGCAGCTAAGGAGGATCCGCCCTCCCCTATCGATTTAAGTGACATGGAAGATGACCTTAGTGAGTTTGATTGGGAAGATGCGAAAGAGAAACAACCCCAGATTGAGGAAGAGGAAAATGATGAAGAGCCAGATATCGATGACTTACTTGGCGGTTTTCTTGCAAACATGAATAAATAATTTAAAAGGGCCAGACCTCACACACCGCCTATGCGCGGCTGAGAGGTTTGGCCCTTTTTTGTAATTAGTGCTGTTTATTAGGCATCCTTTGACTTTTTTGCCCTGTTGCTTGACGTTCTTTATTTCTCTTATCTTTTTCCTGTTTTTCATGAAGCTGTTCTACAAATTCGTGTGTACTTTTGTTATCCATTCTCCTTAACCTCCTTGAAAAATCGAACCAATGTTATTTTGACCAAACAAGTAGGAAATATTCTGTAATGCATTTCATTTGTTGTGAATAAGAATAAACATTATAGTCATAGTTGAAAATAAATAAATCTATGAAACTATTAATAGATGCGGTGGTGAGCCCATGGAACTGCTTAACAATATTGTCCGGGCCGATGGAAATTTAAATGAGGAGATCATCCTTAAAAAGGAAATCCTCTATAAGGGGATGAATGGGAGATTTGTGGAAAGATTCTACCTAACTCCATCAACTAGCTATATTTTTAAACCACTGACAAACGATGGCCAATTAGGCAAAGAGGTCTGGGTCCATGAACATATTCTCCCCATATTTCCAGCGATTTATCCAAAAATTATCTCCTATTCCATAAGTGAACGGACTGATTTAAACTGGATGATTCTTGAGGATCTTGGCCCACTCTCCCACGAATTTAATGAAGAAAGTGTAATGGGTGTGATCAAATGGGTGGCGTGGTGGCATTCGCTCCCCATTGAGGAATTGGGAAATGTCCCGGTAACTGGTTTGAAGCCAAAAATAGAGGAAATAGTATCAGATGTTTGTGATAAGAAGGATGAGTTTTACCGCTTATTTCCATCGTTAAAAATCGAGGAAGAGCTCATCGATGCCATTTTCTCACAAATTGATCACCTGAAATTTTTAGAGAAAAAGGTGTTAACCCATGGCGATTTACATACGGGAAATTTTGCGATCGTCGGCGATGAGTTGAAGATATTGGACTGGGAGCATACCCATCTTAACTCACCGTACTGGGATTTGTACCATCTCATTGATATGTCCCATCCCCTCTTCCTGAAAAAAATAACCAGTCCACTTCGGGTTCGCATCTTGGAGTCCTATCTTAGTCTAGTTAAGTTTGAGATTGATCGGGATTATTTTTTCAAAGAGTATTATTTATTTGCGACCGTGTTTTCGATGTGGATGATCCTGCTGATTCAGAAGGACCTAGTGGAGAACGGCGGGAAATGGTCTGTTGCGCAGCTGAATACCCAGCTTGAAGAAACCGTTTCTAGTCTTCAACAGTGCGCAGCAGCTCTTCTTTTATGAAAAAGCTAACCTTGTTTTTAGTAAAGGTTAGCTTTTTTTGTTAAAATTTAAGCTTTTTGTTCTGTTAATTTGATGATTTCAATGACGGTGTTGGTAGCTTTGATCATATTATCCACGGAGATAAATTCAAATTTGCCGTGGAAATTTTCGCCGCCTGTAAAGATATTTGGTGTTGGCAGACCCATGTAAGAAAGCTGGGAGCCGTCGGTGCCGCCGCGGATTGGTTTGACAATTGGCTTAATGTCTAAGTTCACCATCGCTTCATGGGCAATGTCGACAATTTCCATGACTGGCTTGATTTTTTCACCCATGTTGTAATATTGATCGTTCAGTTCGAGGTTGATGGTGTCTGTACCGTATTTAGCCTTGAGTCCACTGACGATGTTTTCGATCAACGCTTTTCTCGACTTGAAAGTTTCCATGTCATGATCTCTGATAATATAGTGGAGCTTTGTGAGCTCGACATCTCCATTGAATGATAGCAGATGGAAGAAGCCTTCGTATCCTTCAGTATGTTCTGGTGCTTCCTGTGCTGGGAGTTGGCTATGTAATTCCATCGCAATTTTCATCGAGTTGACCATTTTGTCTTTTGCGGAACCAGGATGAATATTGTTTCCTTTGATCGTGATTTTCGCCGCTGCAGCGTTGAAGCTCTCGTATTCTAACTCCCCTAGCGGACCGCCATCGACAGTATAAGCATGCTTCGCATCGAAGGCCGCAACGTCAAACTTATGGGGACCTCTGCCAATTTCCTCATCTGGGGTGAAGGCAACGCGGACCTTACCGTGCTTAATTTCCGGACGGTTAATCAGGTAGGCCATTGCTGCCATGATTTCAGTGATGCCGGCTTTGTTGTCCGCTCCAAGCAATGTGGTCCCGTCGGTCGTAATTAGTGTGTGACCTTTATAGTCGGGTAGGCTCGGGAAATCCTTCGGAGACATCACAACTTTTAGTGCCTCGTTTAAGACGATTTCGTTGCCATCATAATTTTCGACGATCTGCGGGTTAACCCCTTTTCCAGTAAAGTCAGTGGCAGTGTCGACATGGGCCAGGAAGCCGATGGTAGCCACTTCTTTTTCTGTGTTTGACGGTAAGGTCGCCATCACGTAGCCGTTCTCGTCGATGGTAACTTCATGCATCCCGATGGTTTGCAATTCCTCGACAAGCATGCGGGCTAATGTCCACTGCCCCTCTGTTGACGGACAAGTTTCGTTGTTTTCATTGGATTGTGTGTCCACTTTTACATAGGAAGTAAATCTTTCAATGAGTTCGGTTTTCAATTGCACTACACTCCCCTTTTTTGGATGAATTCATGATTATCATATCACTATGAGAGAGCGGTTACACGTTTTTAGAAACATTTTGAATGGTGTGGTTTACTGGCGGATAACTATCCAATACTGGCGGATAGGCGCTATTAACTGGCGGATAAGGCATCTTTACTGGCGGATAAGTCCACTTTACTGGCGAAAGCCGAAATAACTGGCGGATAACTATCCAATACTGGCGGATAAGCTCCAATTACTGGTGGATAAGAGTCAATTACCGGCGAAACTACTCCTCACTTGTGAATTATTATGGTTTCCTGGTTCTGGCTGAGGTTTTTACAGCTAAAATCCATAAAATAACAACGATCTCGATAAGTCCCCTGGCTTCGCAAATTCATACCTAGCAATATGCGTTTGGCTGTATGGATATCCCCTACCCCCAAAAACTCCCGGCATTCCTTATTCGTGATGGTTCTATTACAAATCAAAAACCACTCTCGTAAAGTCCTAAGGTGGGCAAGATGATCATTCGCTCCACAATATGGGCAGCACCAGGTCCGGGGCAGCTTCACCATGCCAAACCTGCCGCATGGCAAGCACCTCACCCCAGAACGAAAATCCCCGAAAGGAATACCGTAGGCTGCGCATGTCGGTTTTGGGATAAATGGTTGATGACTTTTTAGAAGTTCGGCAGACAGCCATTGAAAGGTTTCTTGGTCCAACTTATTTGCTTGTTGTGGGATGCTTTTCATAAATGAGGGGATTAAGCTGGGGAACAAGATTTTAGTCTTTGCAGGAGGAACGGTAACCATTTGTTTCGGGTAAGCCAAAACGACTGCCCCGTAGATTGGGAGCAGGATGTTTCGATTCAGAAACCAATCACTAATTAACCCACGATTTCTTTCCAATTGGACAACAGGATTCTCAAAACCATCCTTGTGTCCATCCTCCCGTGTTCGGATTAATTGAGGGGGATTGTCCTTGAACTCCAGGCTTCCGCCAATATTCTTTACCTCTAAAACCACGCCACCCCAAGGAGTCAGCCCAAACGTATCCATTTGAAAATTTTCGGACCATGCGGGAGATAAATCGTGGAAAATGTGGTGTTCTGCTGAATTTTGGTGTTTCCGGAAGACTTCTGCTACCCTTTCCTCTCCTCCAATACCCGCCTCAACGGATGCTCGTTTAGCAGCCAATACTGGCTGGAGCGAATGGCCAGCTGATAACCGCTGCTGAGCTGCAATTAATCCTTCTAACGTCAATGATACATCTCTGTCTTTAATAATAATCTTCGATCACCTCCATCAATGATACAACTCTGTCTTTAATAATAATCTTCGATCACCTCAGTCCAGGATACATCTCTGTCGTTAATATTAATCTACAATCACCTCCTTAAAATCTATCTGTCATCTTGCATCGTAGCACGTCCCAAAAGGGCATACTATACTTCAAACAACTTTTTCATATTTTTGTAAAAAAATAGGGCTTGACTGCTATTGACCGAATGAGTCAACGGGAGTACAATGTGGTTGACTGATGTGGTCAATAACCGAAAGAGGAGGGCCGCGACAATGTTTTCAAAATTTCTCAACTTAGATAAAGAAAAACAAGACCGAATTATTAATGCTGCCATAAAGGAATTTGCTGAGAAAGGATATGACCGAGCATCGACCAATGAAATCGTCAAAGAGGCCGGTATTTCAAAGGGATTGCTGTTTCATTATTTTCAGAACAAAAAGCAGCTGTTCTTATTTTTATTTGATTATTGCTACGAACTCGTTACCGATGAATTCTACAAGAAAATTAATTTAAAAGAGACTGACTTTTTTAGGCGTATGCGGCATGCCATCATGATCAAAGCGGATATGCTTGGGACGTATCCAGATATCTTTAAGTTTATCCAAGAGGTATTTTTGGAGGAATCTGCTGAAATTAAGATTGAATTTGATAGAAAAAAATCAGAACTGACACATATCAATATGGAAAGAGCATATGAGGGGATTGATTTTTCCAAATTTAGAGATGATGTCGATCTGACAAAAATAATAAAAATCATCAACTGGACGTTTGAAAAGATGAGTGATGAGGCGATACAAAAAGCCAAGTTGTCGCCAACCCACGAGATTAATTATCAAGCGATCCAAGCCGAAGCAGAGGAGTATTTTGAGGTTTTGATTAAATGTTTCTACAAATAGGAGGCTGTCACGATGAATGTAATTGAAATTAACAATTTGACAAAGACGTATGGCAAGTCGAGAGGGATCACGGACATTAGCTTTCATGTCGAAGAAGGCGAGATTTTTGGTTTCATTGGGCCAAATGGCGCCGGTAAATCCACCACAATCCGAACACTCTTGTCGCTTATCTATCCTACCAGCGGCAGTGCGACCATCTTTGGCAAAGACTGTGTTCAATTTGCACCTGAAATTAAAAAGGAAATTGGTTATTTGCCTTCTGAAGTTTTTTACTATGACAATATGAAGGTTAAGGATCTATTAAAATATTCAGCTAGTTTTTATAAAAAGGATTGCAGTAAGCGAATCAAGGAATTGGCTGAAATTATGGACCTCGACCTTAATAAAAAAATTGATGATCTCTCCCTGGGAAATAAAAAGAAGGTGGGGATTGTTCAAGGGCTGCTTCATGAACCGAAGCTGATTATCCTTGACGAACCAACCAGCGGACTTGACCCGCTCATGCAGCAAAAATTCTTTGAACTCTTAGAGGAAGAGAACAAAAAAGGGGCGACGATCCTTTTTTCCTCGCACATCCTTAGCGAGGTTCAACGCTTATGTAACCGTGTTGCGATCATTAAAGAAGGTAAAATCGTCACGGTTGAAAAGATTAGTACCTTACAAGAAAACAACTATAAAAAGTTCAAAATTGAAACGAAAGCTCCGCTCGATCCAAGCTATTTCAGCATCAGCGGCGTCAATAATTTAGAAGTTAAGGACACGACGACTAGCTTTTTATTTAGAGGAAACATCAATGCTATCTTGAAAAAGATTGCTGACATTGAACTTGTGAATCTGTGGATTGAAGAGCCAGACCTTGAGGAGATCTTTATGCATTACTACGAAAAGGAGGCCTAAGACTATGAATATCTTTTTTCATGAATTGAAGGCTTATCGGAAGTCGACGATTATTTGGTCGGTATCGTTAGTGTTGATCATCGCTCTATTTATGTCATTCTATCCTGCCTTTGCTAAGGATGCAGAGGATTTCCAAAAAATCATGAAAGGCTATCCCGAGGCCATCAGGAATGCCATCGGCTTTAACCTTGGGAATTTCTTTACCATTCTAGGTTTCTATTGCTTTCCGTTGTCGTTCATTACAGTGTGTGGAGCAATTCAGGGGATGAATCTTGGCACGAGCATTGTCAGTAAGGAAGTCCGCGAAAAGACAGCCGATTTTCTGTTAACGAAGCCTGTTACCCGGCCAACTGTTCTAACAGCGAAACTGATGGCAGCCTTTATCTCGCTCATCATTACTAATATTATCTATCTAGCTGTAACGATAATCCTGGCATTTCAAGTCAAGACAGATGACTTTAGCTTGAAGGTACTTATTATGCTCTCACTGACGATGTTTTTTATCCAGCTGATTTTCCTAGCCTTAGGGGTGATGATGTCGGTGATTGTCCCTAAGATTAAGTCGGTATTAACCGTCTCCCTTACGACCGTCTTTGCGTTCTATTTTCTGGGGTTTTTTAGCAGCACAACGGGTGAGGAAGCAAAACGCTATATTTCGCCGTTTAAGTATTTTGACACCGCCTATATCATCAAACATGAAAGCTTCGAAGCATCCTTTTTAGTGGCTGGCGCCGTTATTATCATTCTGGCCATCGCGGCGAGTTATTTTGTTTATTTAAAAAAGGATATCCACGCTGTATAGCTGCGAAATGGAGGGGTTTGGTCATGAATATATTTTTAAAAGAACTGAAATCTTATCGGAAATCGCTGATATTTTGGAGCATCGGTGTCTTCCTCATGGTGGCATCAGGCATGGCTAAATATGAGGCCTATTCCTCATCGGGCCAATCGATCAATGATCTGATTGCCGATCTACCCAAATCGATGAAGGCAGTCATGGGTTTCGGTGTCGTTGATTTATCAAAGATTAGCGGTTATTATTCCTTGCTGTATATTTATTTATTATTAATGGCGACGATCCATGCAGCGATGCTCGGAGCTTCAATTATTGCCAAAGAAGAACGGGACAAAACAGCGGAGTTTCTCTTTGTCAAACCAGTTTCCAGAAATACCATTATTAGCGCAAAATTATTGGCCGCCTTCACAAATATTGTCATCTTCAATCTTGTCACCTGGGGTTCATTGATTATTTTGGTTGGGAAATACAATAGCGCAGGTGAAGCGGTTAATGGGGATATCGCCCTTACCATGGTAGGCATGTTTATTTTACAGGTTTTGTTTATGGTCATCGGAAGCGCGCTTGCGGCTGTAAAAAAGAAACCGAAGACAGCGCCATCTCTAGCAACCGGTGTGCTTCTTCTTACGTATATGTTATCGATTGCAATTGATTTGAACGAGAACATCGAAGGCATGAAATACTTCACTCCCTTTAAATATTTTGATGCAAAAAATGTGATGTTTGGTGGTGGACTCGAGGCGATTTTCATCGTCATATCCGTGATTATCATTGCCGCATTATTAGTAGTAACCTTCACTTTTTATAAAAAGAAAGATTTAAATGCATAATGAGAGGCCTGACTTTTGTCAGGCCTTTCCTTTTGTGACTACTTTTCCCGTGTCATTTTTACAAGGGTATTGATATCACTTGAAAGCTTGCTATAGGAAGGAGTATCTAATTTAATATTTGCCTTTATTCCATCAATAAGCGGCAATGCTTTTGGGTTTGTAATTGTTAAAATTTGAACATGGCCATTAAAGGCTTTATCCATCAAATCTTTTGCTCGATCTAAATTGTCATCGTTATTCAACTTCGAAGGGTCAACCCCATCGAGATTACCGGTTCCAGATTCTCCTGCGGTGTTTTTTAACACCTTGCTTTGTAATTCATCATAGCGAGTGGAGGTCACTTCCGGTTGTGCTCTTGCCAGAATAATGGTGTCATCTAAGACAAATACTTTTATTCCTGGAATCCCCTCTCCAGATAGGCGTGATTCCAAATGGGAGGAAATCCCGCCGTCATGGAGGCTGGAACTGCCAATCAAGCTATAGACATTCGTTCCAACCCCGCTTGTTGTTTGACCATTTTTGTTTGTGGTATCTTTCTTAGCTCTGTCCACACTTGGAATGACATTTGGACTATTATGATGTCCATGGACATTCCCATTTCCTTTTTTATTAACAGCCGGATCATGATAGTCAAGATTTTCTGCAGCCCCGACCTCATTTCCCTTCACTCCGTTTTGGGCTGAACATCCCGACAGCACTAATAAGGCAGCAATCGGGAACCCCCAGATTTTCCACTTTCGTTTAAACATAAAATAGCCTCCTTTTTTTAAATGTATTTTCCCCATGAATTTTCTAATTATGAATGGAATATTTCGGAACATATTGAGAAAAGTATTTATTAAGAGAGAATAATGTCGAAAATACTGGAGGTATAAAAGATGGCTGAAGAAAACAAGGAAAATCCAGAATCGTTATCTAGAAGGAAATTCATTCGTAATACCGGTTTCACCGTGGGCGGGCTGGCTGTTGGTGGTGTCTTGGGCAGTCTGCTCCCTTTAAATCGTAAAAAAGAGGAAAAAGTAACACAGACAAAAGCTGAAAATTTTAATCAGGCGTTGATGTATTTTACACCTGAACAATTCCAATTGACCGAAGCAGCAACAGAAAGGATTTTTCCGGAGGATGACCATGGGCCGGGAGCAAAGGCTCTAGGTGTGGCTTTCTTTATTGACCATCAGTTGGCTGGTGATTGGGGTTTTAATGCAAGGGAATATATGCAGGCACCCTTTTTCAAAGGTGAAAAGGTTCAAGGCTACCAGGGACGGTTAAGGCGCAGAGATATTTTTGATATCGGGCTGAGGGAACTTCAAAATCATAGTATGTCCGTTTATAAGAAAAAATTCACTGAGTTAAAAGAGGAAGAGCAGGATGCCGTTCTGAAAGATTTTGAGGAAGATAAAGTAAACTTAACGACCATTTCTCCGAGTGGATTTTTTCAAATGCTTAGGGGCGCCACACTAGAAGGTGCTTATAGTGATCCATTATACGGGGGAAATAAAAATATGGACGGCTGGAAAATGAAGAAATATCCTGGCAGTCAAATGGCTTATACAGACATTATTGACAAGGATTTTAAGGAAGTTAAACCACAAAGTTTAAAATCTCATATGAATCACTAAGGAAGTAGGTGGAAATGATGGTGAGGAAGTTACCGAAAGTAGATGTAGTTATTATTGGCGTGGGATGGGCAGGTGGAATCATCGCGTCTGAACTGACCAAAAAAGGACTGAAAGTGGTCGGTTTGGAAAGAGGTAAGGAACGAAAAACGGAAGATTACTTTATGGTCCATGATGAACTAAGGTATGCATTGCGCTATGGGATGATGCAAGACCTATCAAAAGAAACGATTACTTTTCGCAGTAATGAAAAAATCCGTGCACTTCCGATGCGGCAGTATGGCTCGTTTCTGCTAGGAGATGGATTAGGGGGTTCAGGTGTCCATTGGAACGGGCAGACCTTCCGTTTTTTGCCGTATGATTTTGAAATCTATAGTAAGACAGTTGATAGGTATGGCAAAAATAAAATTCCTGCAGGAATGACGATTCAAGATTGGGGAATTACCTATGATCAAATTGAGCCCTATTATGATAAATTTGAAAAACTTACAGGTATTTCCGGGGAGGAAAATCCGCTTGCTGGCAAACGATCAAGTAAGTATCCAACTCCACCGATGAAAAAGTCGCCTCCATTGCAAATGTTCGAGGAGGCTGCGAAAAAATTGAAGCTCCATCCCTATATGATGCCGTCTGCTAACCTCTCTGAATCCTATACAAATCCAGATGGAATCGCACGATCAGCCTGTCAATATTGCGGATACTGTGAGCGCTTTGGCTGCGAATATGGAGCAAAGGCCGATCCGGTTGTAACCGTAATTCCTATCGCAAACAAAACGGGGAATTTTGAAATTAGAACCCATTCAAATGTGAGGAGGATATTAAAAACGGGGAATAAGGTCACCGGGGTTATGTACACAGATGTGACAACAGGCGAGGAAATTGAACAGCCTGCTGATATTGTCGTCTTAACAAGCTATGTATTCAATAATATTCGCCTTTTATTAATGTCGAATGTGGGCAAACCTTACGATCCAGGTACAGGAAAAGGCGTGATTGGGAAAAATTATGCTTATCAAGTGATCAAAGGGAATGCCATAGGTTTTTTTGATGATAAAGAATTTAATACGTTTGCAGGCGCCGGTTCGCTCGGAATGGTATTGGATGATTATAATGGTGATAATTTTGACCACTCCAAGGTTGGCTTTATTCATGGCGGGATGGTTTCTCTCAGTCAAACGGGATTAAGGCCGATTCAAAATAACCCGGTCCCTGGAGGCAAGCCTACATGGGGAAAAGAGTTCAAGGAAAAGTCAGTTAAATATGCCAATCGCTATTTATCCGTAGGCGCCCAAGGTTCCTCGATGCCTTTTAAACATCACTATCTAGACCTTGATCCAAGCTATAAAGATGCTTACGGGGACCCTTTAATCCGGATTACCTTTGATTTTGAAAATCAAGATCAGCAGCTGGCCAAGTTCCTTGCCTCCAAATGTGAAGGAATCCTTAAAGAAATGGGAGCAGACCACATCGATGCGATGAAAGATTTAGGTCCTTATGATATCACCACCTATCAATCGACCCACAATACGGGCGGTGTGATTATGGGGAATGATCCGACGACCTCGGCCGTCAATAATTATTTGCAAATGTGGGACGTCGATAATTTGTTTGTGGTGGGAGCATCCGCATTTCCGCATAACTCTGGCTATAATCCGACGGATACCGTGGGTGCATTAGCCTACCGTGCGGCTGAAGGAATTATTAAATACCATGATAAAGGCGGACAGGTTGTTTAATTCTCCTTGAAAATGGATTTAATGATAACGATAGTGATAATATAGGTAAATGAATTAGAAATAGGAGGAGAACCAAATGACAACACAAAATGAAAACAATACCTTGCCGCCAAAAACTTGTTCCGTAGAACGCTTAGTCACACTTGAAGGAGATGTAAAGAAGGTACTTTCAGGTGAAAAAACAGCGACGCGCCGGAATGGCCGCTATGCGGATCCTGGTGAAATCATGACATTGGAAGGCCGTGACTTTGTGGTAGACCGTGTCTATTCTCAGTCATTAGGTGAATTAACGGATGATGATGCACGCCGTGAGGGCTTCGAAAATGTGGAAGCCTATAAACAATCGATTCTAAGTATTCATCCTGGAATGCCATGGCTGCCGCAAATGCGCGTGTGGGTTCATGAGTTTAGCCCTGTTCAAAAATAGTCTTAAATGCTCGAGGTCCATTTCAAAAGTGGGCCCTTTTTTTATGGAATTTTCAATGCTAATCCCAAAAAGACCTTCGAAATATACCTTATATTTACAGGTAAATTATTTGGTTAATCGAAGTAAAAAAATTATAATATTCCTAGAGAGGATTTCCGAGAGGCTGGGTGAGTGAATGAAATTTTTATCAAAATACATAAAGAAGTACTGGAAATCTTTTAGCATAGCGGTTTTATTCCTTACCATTGAGGCGATTAGTGATTTAATGCAGCCAACCATTATGGCGAAAATTATTGATGAAGGTGTGGCCAACAAGGATATCAATTATGTTTTTAAAATGGGAGGTTTGATGCTGCTCATTACGGCCTGTGGAGCGGTCGCTGCTTCCACTAGAAGTGTAGTCGCTAGTATTGTTTCACAAAACTTCGGGACGGAGTTAAGGTCGGACTTATTCAAAAAAATTCAAACGCTTTCGTTTAAAAACATCGATAAATTTGATCGCGCCTCCCTTGTTACCAGACTGACGAATGATGTGACCCAAGTTCAGGTGTTTGTTAATGGATTGATGCGGATTTTTGTCAAAGCCCCGTTGCTAGCTATTGGCGGTTTGATTATGGCCACACGGTTAAACCTGCAGCTTTCCGTGGTCCTGGCGGTTGTGGTTCCAATTGTTGCGCTATTAATCATCTTTAATATGAGATTGGGCTTTCCTCTCTTTTCCCGTGTTCAAAATGGATTGGACCGGGTGAATAGTGTCATGCGGGAGTACCTATCCGGGGTCCGAGTTGTGAAGGCGTTTAATCGCTTTGATGTCGAGGTTGGCAAGTTTACGAAGGTAAATGACCAGTATAAAAATCAAGCCATTTCAGCAAATCGACTGATGTCCTCCTTCAGTCCAGCGATTATGCTTACCGTTAATCTAGGGATTGTTGTTGTCCTTTGGATCGGCGGCAATGGTGTGAATACGGGCGATATTCAGGTCGGCCATATTATTGCCTTTATCAACTATATGACGCAAATCCTATTTTCATTGATGATGATCTCGATGGTTTTTACGATGTTTGTTAGAGCAAAGGCGTCGGCAGGGAGAATCGATGAGGTATTTTCTCAAGTGGATAGCGTTTCTTGGAATGAGGAACTTAGGTTAAATTCTATTGAAAAAGGCCGAATCGACTTTGAAAATGTTTCTTTTTCCTATGAACAAGCAACAGGGGAGCCAATCTTAAAAAATATTAATCTTACCATCCTGCCTGGAGAAACAGTAGGAATCATCGGCTCAACAGGATCAGGGAAAAGCACACTTGTCGGACTCATCCCCCGTTTCTACGATACAGTGAGCGGCACGATTAAAGTAGACGGTGTTGATAGTAAACTGGTTAGTCCGAAGAAATTACGAGAGAAAATTGCGATCGTGCCCCAGAAGAACATTTTGTTTACGGGGAGTGTCGCGGAAAATATTCGCTGGGGTAATGAAGAGGCAACGGATTCAGAAGTGGTTACGGCCGCGACAATGGCCGGGGCACATGATTTTATTGAGAGGTCACCGGAGGGTTACCAAACAAGGATTGGCCAAGGGGGCGTCAATTTTTCCGGCGGACAAAAGCAACGGATTTCCATTGCTAGAGCCTTAGTAAAGAAACCAGAAATTTTGATATTAGATGATAGTACAAGTGCCGTTGACGTCGCAACCGAGGCGAAGATCAAGGAGGCCTTGAAGAAATATGCTAAAGGGCTTACCTGTTTATTAATTGCCCAGCGAATCACCTCGATTATCGATGCCGATAAAATTGTCGTCCTCGACCGCGGCGAAGTTGTTGGGGTTGGTACACATCAGGAACTATTGAAGGATTGCCGTGTTTATCAGGAAATCTACCAATCTCAAGTTGGCAAGGAGGTGCATCCGTAGTGTCAAAGGGAAACGTACAGACTGGGAATACTCCCCCTGCTCCGCCGCCGATGAGACCAGGCGGTTTTGGCGGAGCCCAACGCCGTGGGCCTGTTGTCAAGCCAAAGAACTTTAAAGGGACATTGCAAAGACTTTGGCAATACTTCGGCAAAGAACGAAAAATGCTCACGGTTATTTTTATTTTTATTGTAATGGACGCAGCCCTGATGCTGCTTGCACCCTTCCTGATTGGAAAAGCGATTGATTCGATGCGAATAAATGGTGGAAAAGTAGATTTTGGCTTTCTAGAGATGATGATCTTGATCTTGGTGGCAGCGTATCTGACTGACAGCCTGTTAACCTTTTTACAAGGATGGCTGATGGCCGGTGTTTCCCAGCGAATTGTCAAAAGCTTAAGGGATGCCCTTTTTAAAAAATTACAAAAGCTGCCGGTATCCTTTTTTGATTCTCGTTCACACGGCGAGTTAATGAGCAGGCTATCGAACGACGTCGATAATATTAGTAATACAATCTCGCAATCAACGACGCAATTAATGTCCGGGGTGGTCATCATTACAGGGTCATTAATGATGATGTTACTATTGAGCCCTATCTTGACATTAGCAAGCTTAATAACCGTACCGCTTGTCTTTTTACTCACAAAAACGATCGCTAAACGGACGAGTGTCCTGTTTAAAAACCAGCAAGTGGAGCTGGGAAAATTAAATGGCCATATTGAGGAAACAATCTCTGGAATTGAAATTGTCAAAGCCTTTAATCACGAGGAAAAGGTCATCGAAGAATTTGAAGTGGTCAATACGAGGCTGCGTGAGGTCGGCCTCAAGGCGCAAATTTGGTCCGGATTTTTGATGCCGATCATGAACGTCATTAATAACCTTGGCTTTGCAGTGGTAGCGGTGGTTGGAGGAATCCTTGCGGTCAAAAGCATCATTACGATTGGGGCAATTGCCAGCTTCATCACCTACTCCAGGCAATTTGTCAGGCCGCTTAATGACCTGGCGAATATTTTCAACATTCTTCAGTCTGGCGTTGCTGGGGCCGAACGTGTCTTTGAAATCATCGATGAACAAGAGGAGCCAGAAGATCTCCCAGGTGCAATCGCCTTAGAAAATCCAAGAGGACATGTCATATTTGAGAATGTAAGTTTTGGTTACCGACCAGATGTGGCGATTCTAAAAAATGTCAGCTTTGAAGCGGATATCGGCAGTAGTACCGCGTTCGTCGGACCAACCGGCGCCGGAAAAACGACGATCGTAAATCTCCTGACAAGATTTTATGACGTGACAGACGGAAGAATTCTCCTCGATGGCCATGATATTCGGGAATACACAAGGGACAGCTTAAGAAGATGCTTTGGATTTGTCCTCCAGGATACGTATTTATTCTCAGGGACGATCAAGGAAAATATTAAGTATGGAAATACGAAGGCAACGGACGATGAGGTGGAACGCGCGGCGAAGATGGCCAATGCCGATACTTTTATCAAACGGCTGCCAAACCAATATGAAACGGTCTTGTCTGAAAATGGCGGGAATCTAAGCCAAGGACAGCGGCAGCTGCTGGCGATTGCGAGAGTCATTTTAGCTAAGCCCGCCCTGCTGATCCTAGATGAAGCGACGAGCAGCATTGACACCAGAACAGAGCTCCATATTCAAGAAGCCTTGTTAACATTGATGGAGAACCGGACCAGCTTTATCATAGCCCACCGCCTCAATACGATCCGCGATGCCGACACCATCATGGTCATTGACCATGGGGAAATTATCGAGAGTGGAAACCACGATACGTTAATGAGTCAGCAAGGAAAATATTACAATATGTTTTTTAATCAGTTCAAAAATGTGGAAACGGGTTTGGATGGATAGGTATAGGAGGAGAGACTGGGGTTCCAGTCTCTTCTTTTAGTCAATACATATGGTTGATGGGCTTTCTTTCATTTACCGAGAGAGCACCTTTTGATGCTTTAGGGTAAATGTAAACTTACAATAACATTATCTATCGACCCCAATGTAATCTTCTAGCAAAGGACGGACCCCCCTCTACCAAAATAAAGTAAATTATTAATGACAACTGTAAAGACACCTGCTAGAATACTTATGGTTAATCGATTATTTTCGTACCTAAAGTAAAGAAAATTAGGGAATAATGTAAAAAAACAGCTACAACTTAGGGGGATCCATATGAAAGACAAAAAGGAAATTTCAAGCCGGAGATTGCTTGGCATTGCCGGGATGGGCTGGATGTTTGATGCCATGGATGTCGGCATGCTCTCTTTTATCATTGCAGCCTTAAAAGTAGAATGGGAGCTGACTCCTGGGCAGATGGGTTGGATTGGAAGTGTCAATTCCATTGGGATGGCCGTTGGTGCACTCATTTTTGGATTAATGGCAGATAAAGTTGGCCGCAAAAATGTATTTATCATCACGTTATTATTATTTTCCGTTGGGAGCGGGCTTTCCGCAATGACCACCACATTAACCGCCTTTTTAGTGTTAAGGTTCTTCATCGGCGCTGGTTTAGGAGGAGAGCTTCCTGTTGCCTCCACACTCGTATCAGAAAGTGTCCCCGCCGAAAAACGCGGCAGGATTGTGGTTCTGCTTGAGAGCTTTTGGGCAGGAGGCTGGCTAGTTGCTGCAGTTATCTCTTATTTCATTATTCCAAAGTTTGGCTGGCAAGTGGCATTACTTATTAGTGCCATTCCTGCTTTATATGCATTATACCTACGCATGGGGCTGCCGGATTCACCCCGTTTTACGGCAGTTAAGGACAAGGAAAAAATTTCAGTCTTCCAAAGCATGAGGAATTTATTTTCAAAGGATTACAGGCGCCAAACAACGATGCTTTGGATCTTATGGTTTTGTGTAGTTTTCTCCTATTATGGAATGTTTTTATGGCTTCCAAGTGTAATGATTATGAAAGGATTCAGCTTAATTAAAAGCTTTGAATATGTGCTAATTATGACGTTAGCACAGCTCCCTGGTTATTTTACAGCCGCCTGGTTTATTGAAAAATTCGGCCGTAAGTTCGTTTTAGTTGTCTATTTAATTGGTGCAGCAGTGAGTGCCTATTTCTTTGGTGCAGCAGAATCGACTGCCCTGTTGATGACTTCAGGAATTCTATTATCATTTTTTAACCTAGGTGCTTGGGGAGGTCTATACGCTTATACCCCTGAACAATACCCTACCATCATGCGTGGTACAGGCTCTGGTATGGCAGCAGCGATTGGAAGAGTTGGCGGCGTGTTAGGCCCCTTATTAGTCGGTAATCTTGTCGCACAGCAAGTATCGATTTCAACCATCTTTATGATCTTCTGTATTTCTGTCTTAATTGGAGCAATGTCCGTTTTCGTATTGGGAAAAGAAACGAAAAATACAGAACTAGTATAATAAATAGTCCAAAGAGATTCCTTATAGAGGAGTCTCTTTTTTTATATATAGAACATTGAATCATATTTAACCAAAATATTTAAAAAAGAGAATTCATTTTCCCGTTTCACATAAATCCTTTTCGACTTTAGTGTAATAAAGGCTATTTAGTGGATATAATTCATATATTTGCTTTATTGCAAATTATCTTAAAATAATGTATAATACCACTAGACGAACCCCCAAATATTTTGTACAATGTTTTCAGAATATTATCTTTTTTTAAAACAGTTAGACAAAGGCGTTTGGGAAAATTTTTTCAAAAAACAGGGGGTAAATCATGAGGAAAAAGAAATTGGCTGGTATCTTTATGTCGTTTATGGTTGCAGCAGGTGTGTTGGCAGGATGTAATTCAAGTGCTAGTAGCGATGGGGAAAAAGGAGGCACAATTAAGATTGGTGCGAACCTTGAACTATCGGGTGGAGTAGCTTCTTATGGTCAATCTGCCAAAGAAGGTATTGAGTTAGCAATCGAAGAAATCAACAAAAAAGGTATTAATGGCAAAAAACTAGAATTAGTGACAGTTGACAATAAGTCAGATGCAGCAGAGGCTACAAATGGTGCTCTAAAACTTGCCACTCAGGATAAAGTTGTTGCGATGATCGGTGCGGCAACAAGTACAAACACATTAGCACAAGTGCAGATTGCTCAAGATAACAAAATTCCATTAATTACACCAACGGCAACAAACGCAACGATCACAAATAAAGATGGAAAGGTAAATGATTTTGTGTTCCGTACATGCTTCATTGACCCATTCCAAGGTACAGTTGCAGCAAATTTCGCTTCCAATGATTTAAAGGTTAAGAGCGCGGCTGTTCTGATTGATAGCTCAAGCGATTACTCTAAAGGTCTTGCTGATTCTTTTAAAAAGAATTTTGAGGCAAATGGCGGAAAAATTGTTAAAGAAGAAGCCTATGTGGCGAAGGATACAGATTTCCGTGCAACCTTAACAAATATAAAATCAGCAAAACCAGAATATATATTCGTTCCTGGCTTTTATGAAGAAGTAGGTTTAATTATCAAACAAGCTCGTGAGCTTGGCTTAAATGTGCCAATCATGGGTGGTGACGGTTGGGACTCTCCTAAACTAGTAGAAATCGCTGGAGCAAATACACTGAATAATACATTTATTACAAACCACTATTCATCAGGTGATAGTGATAAGAAGGTTCAAGACTTTGTTGCAGCGTTCAAAGCAAAATACGACGGTAAATCTCCTGATGCCTTTACAGCACTAGGTTATGACACAGTATACTTCCTTGCGGATGCGATTAAACGTGCTGGAAGCAGTGATTCTAACAAAATTCAGAAGGCACTCGCTGAAACAGATGGATTAGAACTTGTTTCTGGAAAAGTGAAGCTTGATAAAAACCATGATCCAATTAAAGCCGCTGTTATCCTTGAGTACAAAAACGGAGAACAACAATTTAAGACAAAGATTAATCCTTAAGAGAAAAGCGGAAGCGCCTGTCCAGGGGCGACAGGCATAAGACGAGCCGGCGAGAAGGCTGTTTTTTAGCCTTCTTGACGGATTGGCTTATGACCCCGAGCCCCTAGGCGCTGCAGCTAGCCCAAGAGAAAAGCGGAAGTGCCTTATCGTTGAAGCTAGCAAAATTTTATAGTTTGCCAGAGGGATAGGGAGCGTGATGTCTCCCTATTCCACTTTATAAAAGAAATGCAAGTTTCCCAACATGCAAACTTTGTTTAATTGTATTTAAAAAAAGATACGTGAAGTCGGTCCAAAGGAGTGTAAGACATATGGAATTAATACAGCAGCTTGTAAATGGAATATCCTTGGGCAGTATTTATGCATTAATCGCTCTAGGGTATACAATGGTTTATGGTATTGTAAAACTGATTAACTTCGCCCATGGAGATGTATTCATGGTTGGTGCATTTATAGGGTTTTATTCCATTACTATTTTAGATTTAGGATTTTTCCCAGCATTACTTATTTCAATGGTGGCCTGTGCCATCTTTGGTGTTTTAATCGAGAGGATTGCTTATAAGCCTCTTAGAAATGCAACTAGAATTGCGGCCCTTATTACCGCAATTGGGGTTTCGTTGTTTATTGAGTATGGTACCATTTATATTCGTGGTGCCCAGCCGGAAGCCTATCCAGATGGAATCGTTCCAATAAAGAGCTTAGAGCTTTTAGGGGTAAAAATTAGCGGTCAGTCCTTACTTATCTTAGGAACTTCGTTAATTTTAATGATTTTACTACAATTTATCGTTCATAAAACAAAAATTGGTAAAGCCATGCGAGCCGTATCACACGATATGGATGCCGCAAGATTAATGGGAATCAATGTGAATAACACGATTTCAGCAACTTTTGCGATTGGTTCTGCCCTTGCTGGTGCAGCCGGAGTTATTTTTGGTGTCTACTATACAAAAATTGAGCCTTTGATGGGAATTATTCCAGGACTTAAAGCATTTGTTGCCGCAGTTTTAGGCGGAATCGGGAGTATTCCTGGGGCGATGACTGGCGGTTTAGTTTTGGGTGTAATCGAGTCACTTGTTAGTGCAGCAGGCTACTCCCTATGGCGTGACGCCGTAGCATTTGTCGTCCTTATCTTAATCTTAATCTTCCGTCCAGCAGGTTTATTTGGTAAAAATATCAGGGAAAAGGTTTAAGGGGGTCTTTTAGCGATGGCAATTTTAAAACAAGCGAAGTTTTTCTGGACCTCGATCGTTTTAGCCGTTATATTTTCAGTCGTCATGCAATTTTTAATAACTGGCGGGTCATTGAACCAGTTTTATGTAAACACACTATTTTTTATCGGAATTAATATCATCCTAGCCGCAAGTCTCCATTTAATTATTGGGATTACAGGGCAATTTTCAATTGGACATGCTGGTTTCCTAGCCGTTGGAGCCTACGCTTCAGCAATCATGACCATGAAATTGGGCCTGCCCTTTCCAGTGGCCATCCTTGTTGGCGGATTGGCAGCCGCTGTGGCGGGGCTCATTATAGGGATTCCGACACTTAGATTAAAAGGAGATTATCTTGCCATTGCCACGCTTGGCTTTGGAGAGATTGTAAGAATTGTCTTTTTAAATATTGAATATGTCGGTGGGGCAAGCGGGATGACAGTCTCCCACTTAACAACGTGGCCATGGCTGGTTGCTTGTGTATTGCTAACCATCATTGTGATTGTGAACTTTACCAACTCGACACATGGACGAGCTTGTGTTTCAATTAGAGAAAATGAAATTGCTGCAGATGCAATGGGGATCAATACAACCTTTTATAAGGTTACAGCTTTTGCCATCGGTGCCTTCTTTGCCGGAATTGCCGGTGCCTTATATGCGCATAACTTTTATATCATTCAGCCGACTAACTTTGGCTTTTTGAAATCATTTGATATTTTAATTTTTGTAGTATTAGGCGGGCTTGGAAGTATGTCTGGAGCGGTTATTGCAGCGGTCCTATTAACGATTATTTCGACCTACCTTTCCAGTTATCCAGAGGTTCGGATGGTTGTTTACAGTCTTGTCTTAATTGCAATGATGCTTTTCCGACCACAAGGATTGCTAGGAACGAGAGAGATTACCTCATTCTTTAAAGCTGGTAAAACCGCTAAAGGAGGAGTGCAAAAATGAATGAAAAAACAACGTTGCTTAAAGTAGAAAATACCGGGATCCGTTTTGGCGGCTTAAAGGCTGTTTCGGATGTAAACCTGGAATTAAATCAGGGTGAACTTGTCGGTTTAATTGGCCCAAATGGTGCCGGGAAAACGACGTTTTTTAACTTGCTAACAGGTGTCTACGTTCCAACCGAGGGAAGCATTACGTTAGATGGCGAAAAACTAAATGGCTTTGCGCCATATAAAATTACCAAAAAGGGAATCAGCCGGACCTTTCAAAACATTCGTTTGTTTAGTGAACTGTCTGTTCTCGATAATGTAAAGGTAGCCTATCATTCGTTGGCCAAGCATTCGATGCTGAGCTCTATTTTCCGCCTCCCTTCCCACTTCTCCGGAGAGAAGGAAATGGAAGAAAAGGCGATTGAATTCTTAAAAATCTTTAAGCTAGAAAATGTGATGCATGAAAAGGCAAAAAATTTACCATATGGTCAGCAGCGTCGCCTTGAAATTGCCCGGGCATTAGCTGCTAATCCTAAATTATTGCTGCTGGATGAACCGGCTGCCGGCATGAATCCACAGGAAACAGAAGAACTGATGAATTTAATCGCGTTAATTCGTGAGAGATTTTCGTTAACGATCCTATTAATTGAACACGACATGCTTCTTGTTATGGGTGTCTGTGAGCGAATTTATGTGCTTGACCATGGTCAATTAATTGCCAATGGTACACCTGAACAAATTAGAAATAATCCAAAAGTCATCGAAGCTTATCTTGGAGAGGAGGTCTCCTAATGCTAAAAGTAAATGATATTAATGTTTATTATGGAAATATCCATGCATTGAAGGGAGTTTCTCTCGAGATCAATCAAGGAGAAATTGTCACACTGATTGGCGCCAATGGTGCTGGGAAAAGTACGCTTTTACAAACCATATCAGGGTTACTAAAACCGAAAAATGGTGAAGTATTGTTTGAAGGTGAACATGTGGAGGGCAAGGTTCCTCAATTAATTGTTAAACGGGGGATTTCGCAAGTACCAGAAGGCCGCCGTGTTTTCTCAAACATGTCGGTTGAGGAAAATCTAGAATTAGGTGCGTATTTACGGAAAGATAAAAAAGGCATTCAAGAAGATTTTGAAAAGATTTATCAGTTATTCCCTCGCTTGCTGGAGCGCCGTAAGCAACTATCTGGTACGCTTTCTGGGGGAGAGCAGCAAATGGTCGCCATGGGCCGTGCATTAATGGCTAGACCTCGTCTATTACTATTAGATGAGCCTTCCATGGGTCTTGCGCCGATTTTAGTAAAAACCATTTTCAAGATTATTGAGGAAATCAATAAAACTGGGACAACCATTTTATTGGTAGAGCAAAATGCTAATATGGCGTTATCGATTGCCGATCGTGCCTATGTCATTGAGACCGGAAAAATTGTTGCTTCAGGTACAGCTGAAGAGCTTAATCAAAGCGATCAAATTAGAAATGCTTATTTAGGCGGTCACTAAGCCTTGGCTATAAAAGAGGAGTTGGGAATCCCCCAGCTCCTTGTAATATTTATATATTCATTTTTCTTCGTTCGGTATCAATCTGGAATTGCTGTCGTCTTTTCGGACTTAATAGATGTCTAATTTTGTTCGCATAATCTTCATAGAGCTGTTCGAGTCCGACTAATGTGAGCGAAAAGAAGTTAGCGTAATTCTTTTGAACTTCCCACTTTAACTCGTTCTTTCCACAAATACTATATTTATTTAACTCTTCAATTTCCTCACGAATCTTTGCTAGTTCACCAGGTTGCAGCTCTGCTGGAAGAGAGAGAACATAATCAATTTTTTCAATATAATCCATCGATTTCTCTATTTTCCATTTGATTTCTAGATAATTTTCTTCATCAATCAGGCCGTATTTTAATTTGAAATCATTTAGTAGTTGTGCCGATTCATAGGTTGAATTAACAATGTCATCACGTGTCATATCTTTTGTTTCATAGCTAAGCATATGCTTCCACGAAGGCTGGGTAATCGCCTTGCGGTGATCCTCAAGTGTGTGGCAGAACTTTTTATAGCCATGGTGTTCTGGATTTTCAAACGCTGGGCTTGCAGGATCTAGGAACGGTGCAAGTGGTGCGACGAAGTAGAATATCCGTTTGTCTTGATTGCAGGCAAGATGGATTTTTTCACAGAAATCAATGTTTTCTAACACGCTGTCATAGGTCTGTCCTGGAATCCCAACCATGAAGAATAAATCAATTTTTTTACAGCCATGCTTTAAGGCAAAATTAAGCGTATCGATTACTTTAGGGTTCGTACAGTTGAATTTCCCGTTGTAGCGTCTGATTTTTTCATCGTGTGTTTCCAGGGTAATTTCAATACAATATTTCGGAACGCTATCATTCATCTGTTGAAAGAACCCTTCGTCTGCATACTGGAATAACTCAAAGACGACCTCATTTTTAAGATGAAGTTCCTTCAGCCGGCTAAAAAATTCCTTCACGTATTCACGTCCGCCCTGGCGCAGGTCATGAAGGATAAAAATCGGTGACCGGCTAAAGCGTGAAATGAATTTAATGTCCTCAACTAGTTTTTCGGGCGACCGTAAGGCAAGGGAGCTTCGGTTACAGTTTTGATCATAGGCATCCTTAGAACCGCCGCAGATGAGACAGTTTTGTGAACAGCCTCTCGCTGTCAGTAAAGCGGTATTTGGATATTGCAGCCAGCCATTGTACGGAAGCGGGTCAAGGAAATTCCGATATTTAAATACAGAACGGATCGCATAACGATATCCTGGAACGTCAAGGTCATCCAAATCCTTTGGTACATAAGTAAGCGGATTGCAGCCAATGCCGCTCCCCTTTTTCCAAGTTAAATTGGGAATGTCCGCATAGTGGGTATTCCCTTGTTCAATTTTATTCATCAATAACAGCATCAGCTTTTCGGTTGAATCGCCGCGCATAACAAAGTCTATGCAAGGATATTCAATTAACTCCCTATGATAATAAGTGGCAGAAAGTCCGCCAAAAATCACTGGAATATCTGGATGAAGCTTTTTTACAATTTTCGCCAGCTCGATACTGCCGTGTGCATGCGGAAGCCAATGGAGATCAATGCCGAAAGCCTTGGTGTTAATATTCCTTAACTTTGCTTCCACATCAAACTTATTACTCATCAGCATCCGATTGGCGATATTAATGATCTTGACCCGAAGACCGTATCTTTCAAGGTATTCTGCAATACTAGTGATTCCGATGGGGTACATTTCAAAAACAGGTGATGATGGCACAACATCACTGATGGGGCCGGCTAGCAGGGAGTTTTTTCGAAAGTCATAAACACTTGGTGCATGCAAAAGCACTAAATCGTATTTCATTGATTCCACCTCAAGTAGATTAGTTTGGAAGAGCAACTTCTTTCTCTATGTATGATTAAATGTAACTTATTTCAATATAATATTTGTGAGGAATTTCACATAAGCAATTTCTGAATTGCGATAATGAAGATATTATCTATTTTGGGAATGTATGTAATTTAATCTTGTTAATTTTAGTGTACTATAATAATGGTTTAATAGAGTGACAAACGGGTGACAGAATTTGGGTGATTTTGTGTAATTTTTGCTGTTCCAGTATGCTGATACTGGATAGTAGTCTTTAAAGTCAGGGAGGAGTTTGTAAAGTGGCACAGGGTAAGACCAATGCAATGCGTATTCTTGACGCAAAAAAGGTTAGCTATGAGATGCTGACCTACGATAATAAAGATGGGAAAATTGACGGTTTTTCTGTTGCGGAGAAAATTGGCCGGGAGCCAAAGGAAGTCTATAAAACGCTTGTTGCAATGGGCGCGAGCAGGAATATATTTGTTTTCGTCATTCCCGTGGCAGAGGAATTGGATTTGAAAAAGGCAGCCAAAGCAGCCGGTGAAAAGAATATTGAAATGCTTCCGGTGAAGGATATTCAGAAATGGACTGGATATATCCGCGGCGGCTGCTCGCCGATTGGCATGAAAAAAGAATATAAGACGTTTATTGATGTAAGCTGCAGGTCGATCGATTCGATCATTGTTAGTGGTGGGAAAATTGGGGTTCAAATCGTATTAGAACCTGTTCTATTGCAAGAGGTCACAAAAGCTGACATTGTCCCCATCATTAAGTAAGATTTTTTCCCTAGGCACTCACCTATAAATAACAATCGCATAAGATAGGGTGAAATTGACTTTATCTTACGATTGTCACTATAAAAGGGAGTGTTGATGAGTGGCAGGGAAAATTAAAAATTACTTTGCAGGCGGGAATACAGCAAGAGGCTTTCATAATTTATATGACTCCAATCTTCAAGGTCTCGACCGGTTATTTATTTTAAAAGGCGGTCCAGGAACAGGTAAATCCTCATTAATGAAAAAAATCGGTAATGAGTGGCTTGAAAAGGGCTATGATATTGAATTTTTACATTGTTCTTCTGATAACAATTCCATTGATGGAGTGTTGATCCCAGCGTTAAAGGTGGGAATTGTCGATGGTACCGCTCCGCATGTGATTGAACCGAAAACACCTGGAGCGGTTGACGAATACATTAACCTTGGTGAAGCCTGGGATGCCCGTGCGCTGGCCATCCATAAAAATACGATCATGAAGTTAACCAATCAGATTAGTCAATCCTTTCATAAGGCGTATGATACCTATAAAGAAGCGCTGGATATCCACGATGATTGGGAAAAGATTTATATCAACAGCATGGATTTTAAGAAAGCCGATCAATTAACTAACAAATTAATTGACACCTTCTTTGGAAAAATGAAGCTCAGTAAAAAATCTGATATCCGCCATCGCTTTTTAGGTGCTGCTACGCCAAAAGGGCCGGTAGATTATGTCCCGAATCTAACCGAAGGGATTCCAAAACGTTATTTCATTAAAGGGCGTCCGGGTTCTGGGAAATCAACAATGCTGAAAAAGCTTGCGGCAGCAGCTGAGGTTAAAGGGGTCGATGTAGAAGTTTATCATTGTGGCTTTGACCCGCACAGCCTTGATATGGTGATTTTCAGGGAGCTGGGCATTGCCATCTTTGATAGTACCGCACCACATGAATATTTCCCAAGCAGAGATGGGGATGAAATCATTGATATGTATGAATTACTGATTGCGTCCGGGACAGATGAAATTTTTGCCGATATCATCACTAAAATCTCAACCAATTACAAAAATAAAATGCTTGAGGCTACTTCCTATTTAGCCAAGGCTAAGGAACTTCATGATGAGTTAGAGGAAATTTATATTGCCGCCATGGATTTTTCAGTCGTCGAACGGATCCAGAGTAAAATTGCGGAGGAAATTAGGGAGTTAGCAGCAAGCAAGGTAGAATAGCCAAACGTTCGAATATCACTAATATATATTAATAGCTTTTCACCAAATTAGGCGGGGCGCATACATTAGAGGGAATATAAATAGAAGGGGACTAAAGCCTTGGATCATTTCAATTACCCTCAGGGTCATGGTAGTATGCCAATTTTTTCTTATGAAAACAACCTGCGGCAATCACCGCCGCATGGTGGAGGCCAACAGCAGCAGCCGCCGTCGCATGGTGGAGGGTATCAACCACCGTCGCATGGTGGAGGGTATCAACCGCCGTCGCATGGTGGAGGGTATCAACCGCCGTCGCATGGTGGAGGGTATCAACCGCCGTCGCATGGTGGAGGGCATCAACCACCGTCGCATGGTGGAGGGCATCAACCGCCGTCGCATGGTGGAGGGTATCAACCGCCGCCGCATGGTGGAGGGCATCAACCACCGCCGCACGGTGGAGGGCATCAACCACCATTTGGAGGTGGCCCGCATTATGGAGGTGCCCCGACTGCACCGCCGCCAACCTACATCCCTCAGGAAACAGCTGGATTATATGCGGTTGACCCAGGTGGAATTAGGCACTGTCTGTACCGTTATACCTATGTTTGGTTGAATAATGGAAGAAGCTTCTGGTATTATCCAACCTACGTAGGCAGAACCTCGATCGCCGGGTATCGCTGGCGCGGATACCACTGGGAATATTACGGAATGGATTTAAACAGAATCCGTTCATTTAGTTGTCACTAAGTAAGAAAGAACTGACCTGAAATGGGTCAGTTCTTTCTTTTGGTGTCATTCATCTTAATAATCAATGGTTGAGTGTAGCCATAAACATTCCAACTTATATGAAAAGTTTAGATAACAAAGGTGTGAATTGGGCAACATACTTAAATACTTTGAAATCAAAGGGGCTTACATAATGGCAAAAGACGAGAATGCAGCAAATGAAACGGTTGAAGCAAACATTAAGATTAACGAACAACTTGAAGATGGGAAGGTACACGCATCTACGGAAAGACGTTCTGCAGCAGAAAGTGCAAACCTCGAAATGCAGGATCAATTCAGAGGTGAGCAAAAACAGCCCTCTGAAGGTGTTTCGGGTGCATTTATTTTTAACCCATCAATAAAATTAAATGAGGATAATGAAGACTAAAAAATCGACTTTCAAATGTGAAAGTCGATTTTTACCTTTTAAGGGTTTGGATTCGTCTTGCTTTTCTGTCCTTTATTCCGCTTATTACCTTTGCTGTTGTCACCGCTCACAAACTCACTGGCAAATTCGGCCTCGGCATTCCCTGCTTGCGGGGAGTTTTGATTGTTGCTGCCCTTGTTGTATTTCTTGGTCATGGTAATATCCCTCCTTTTCTACTATGGTTTAGTTTGGTTTCAGGAAAGTGGTTTATTCGAAAAAAATAAAGGAAATATAGGAAGATAGGAGAATTACTATTGATTTAGTGGGTATTATTTTTGAAAAGGTGGAATTGGATGTCGTCAAATATTGCGCTGTTAACACAATTATTTGAAGAAAATCGCAATGAAGCAAATGCCGAACCGATGAAGAAATATATGAAAGATCATTTCCCCTTCTTGGGCATCAAGAAACCACAGCGTAGTGTGCTGGAAAAGCAATTTTTTCAAGAGACAGGGATCTTAAAAGAGCCGTTTAACCAAGATTTGATTCGAGAACTTTGGGCGAAGGAAGAACGAGAATACCAATATACAGCATTGGTTTATATGGAAAAATCGTTGAATAAGCTCGAGAAAACGGATTTGCCATTTATGGAGCAACTGATTACAACCAAATCTTGGTGGGATACGGTTGATGCGATTGCTCCCAAGCCGGTTGGGAAAATTGCCGAGAAATTCCCTGAAGTGGTGGCCGAAACAATTAATGGCTGGGCCAATGACGACAATCTATGGCTGCGAAGAGCGGCACTGCTTTTTCAATTAAAATATAAGGGAAAAACGAATGAAGAATTGCTTTATCAATACATACAGCAAAATGCGGACAGCAAGGAATTTTTTATCCAAAAGGCAATTGGCTGGGTGTTACGGGAATATTCGAAGACAAATCCCACCTCTGTAAAGGGATTTATTGAAGGAACAAAGTTAGCACCGTTAAGTGTTCGCGAGGGTAGTAAGTATTTAGCATGAGCATATGGGAGATAATGTTTTGGTAATCATGTTAAAATGGCAATAATGAAAATGGATAGAGGGTGGACAACATGATTAAATGTATTGCATCAGACATGGATGGAACATTATTGAATTCGAAGCAATTAATCAGTGAGGAAAATAAGGACGCGATCGTAAAAGCACAAGCGCAAGGAATTGAATTTGTGGTCGCAACGGGAAGGTCGTATCAAGAAGCAACTTACGTCCTAGCTCAAGCAGGCATAAATTGCCCGGTTATCTGTGCGAATGGCGCAGAGGTACGCTCCAAGGAAGGAGTCGTTCTTTCAGCCACACCAATCAGCAAACAAATGGCAAGAGAGGTAGCGGCAAGGCTAAGGGAAAAGGATATTTATTTCGAAGTATACACAAACAAAGGTGCCTTCACGATGGATGCCGACAAGGCGGTTTCCATTCTCGTTGACATCATCATGAGTGCCAATCCCGAAGTAAATCGAGAAGAGATTACTGAGGCTGCTGGGGCTAGACTACGTGATGGCCTAGTACATACGATCGAGGATTATGAACTTTTATTTGCTGATGAAAACTATCAAATCTATAAATTACTTGCCTTCTCTTTTGATGCAGACCGATTGGAGTCAGCAAACGAGTCCCTTTCAGAGCTAAAAGGAATCGTCGTTTCAACGTCTGGCCATGATAATTTGGAAATTACCAATACACAGGCTCAAAAGGGGATTGCACTGGAGTCGTTTGTGAAATTAAAAGGGATTGATTTAGCTGAAACCATGGCGATTGGCGATAATTATAATGATGTTTCCATGCTTGAAAAAGCAGGAAGATCGGTTGCGATGGGGAATGCTGATTATTACATAAAGTCTCTTTGTGATGTGATTACGGATACGAATGAAGAGAGTGGCGTAGGGAAGGCAATTCTTGAGGTAATTTAAGAAAGGTAGGAGTCAATGAATAAAGCTTGTTCTATTTTACTACTGATGGTTGTCTTGTTGTCGGGCTGTTCTCTTTTTGAAAAGGACGACAGAATCCAAGAGGAAGAGGTCGTTGTCAATCAGCCAAATATTGAAGTTTTGGCTGGAAAATTGCAAGTGCCATGGTCAATTGACCGGATAAATCAAGCTTTCTACATCAGTGAACGAACCGGAAACATTGTTAAGATGGAAAACGGTAAAATAGAACGCCAGCCAGTTCGTTTAGAAAAGCCGCTTGCCAAGGCGGCTGAAGCGGGGCTGCTAGGTTTTGTTCTTGATCCTCAGTTTCAAGATAATCATAAGGCGTACGCCTATTATACCTATAGTGATGATGGCAAGGGGCAATTTAATCGGGTGATTGTCCTAAGGACGAACGGTTCTGTGTGGTCCGAGGAGAAAATCCTGCTTGATCGGATTCCGAGTGCTGCCTATCATCACGGCGGCAGGCTGAAAATCGGTCCGGATGGGATGCTGTACATCACCACAGGTGATGCGACCACTCCGGAAACGGCTCAGAATTTGAAAACGTTAAATGGGAAAATTTTACGAATGAACTTAGATGGAACGATTCCTGAGGACAACCCTTTTCCAAACTCATATGTCTACAGTTATGGCCATCGCAATCCACAGGGATTAGTGTGGGTTGGCGGGACTTTATATGCAAGTGAGCACGGTCCATCGGCTCATGATGAAATCAATCGGATTACCCCAGGGTCGAATTATGGGTGGCCGGTAATTCAAGGTCCGGAACAGCAAGCGGGGATGGTAACCCCATTGTATCAGTCCGGTGATGAAACGTGGGCACCGTCCGGGCTGGCTGCGGCGAATGGGAAGCTTTATGCAGCAACATTAAGAGGCAATGCCGTCCGCGAATTTGGATTGCGTCAGATGATTACCAGACCCGTTATTACAAGTCTGGGGCGAATCCGAGACCTGTATGTCGACGGCGACTACCTCTACTTTGTCAGCAACAACACCGACGGCAGAGGAAACCCGGACGAAAACGACGATAAACTATACCGCGTGCTATTAAGAGAATTGTAAACTAAGTCCAAGAAGGGTGTCAGGCACCATGTGAATTTCTCACATGGTGCCTGACACCCTTCTTCGATCAATGGTAATAGAAGAGTTGAATAAGGGATGAGAGACAATGGGACACTATTGGAATAAAAACAGGTAACTTTCCTTAATATAGGGTGGTTGAATATTTATACCAATGGAATGATGCAAAACGTTATTAAACTCATTTAGCATACTTTATACTGTTGTTATGAAGAGATCTTTATAGGGGGATAAAATGGAACTATCTTTATTATTAGAGTATAGCTGGGTTCTGGGTTTTAATTATTTTGATTCTTCTAGAAGGTTTATTATCAGCTGATAATGCTTTAGTTTTAGCTATTATGGCAAAGCATTTGCCAGAAGAACAGCAAAAAAAAGCGATTAATATTGGATTGCTTTTAGCTTTTATATTTAGGATTGGGGCAATCTTTATTATTTCGTACCTTTTCCACGTTTGGCAAGTTCAAGCAATTGGGGCTGCTTATTTACTTTTCATCGCATTAAAACATTTACTAAAAAAGGATCACGGAGAAAAAGATAAAAAAGGGAAAAGCTATCGTATGACAGTTGCGCAAATTGCATTAGCAGATATCGCATTCGCTGTTGATTCTATTTTAGCAGCAGTAGCTCTTGTCATTGCCCTGCCAGATACTCCAATGGGAGATATAGGGGGTATGGATGGGGCTCAATTTATTGTTATTTTATTAGGAGCAGTTGCAGGTTTAATTGTTATTCGGTTTGCAGCAGGATTCTTCGTTAAGATACTGACAGAACGTCCTAGTCTAGAAACAGCAGCAATGTTACTTGTCGGTTGGGTTGGGGTTAAGTTATTAATGCATACTCTTGCGCATCCATCACTGCACATTATTTCTCACGAGTTTGTTGAAGGACCCATTTGGAATACAATCTTTTGGTCAGTCATGCTTCTTATTGCTATAGGTGGATGGTTTTTATCTAAAGGAAAAATAGAAAAACCCAGAGAAGTAAAATAAATATATTGACTGAAAAAATAACGATTTTATATAATGTTATGTCTTGGAATAAATTGAAATTAGGTAATTAATGTAAAGAGTTAAAGAGATTGGTGTTACCAATCTCTTTTGTAGTGCTAATTCGAATGGTTATTTTTATTGTGATTTGTCTGTAATTTACGGTGCGTTTTGGTGTTTTCCCCTCATAACGGAACGCGTTATGAGTTTGCCCAGTTTTCTTAGAGAATTTCAATCTTTAAGGAGTTGACCTGGGAGACGAGGAGTTCTTCGTATTCTTTTTGGGCTTGGTAGTAGATTTCTTGTTCGCCGGCTTTTGGGTTTTCCTTTTTGACTTTTTCAATTAAGTCCTTTTGCACCTTCTGCGACATGACAATCATTCGATATTGCTGTTTTTCCGTTGCCCAAAATTTATCTGCGCCGTACTCATTAATTAGCTTTTTAGCGGATTCGAACTGATTATATTGTTCGCGCGCTTTGAGGAGGGCTGCACCCACTTCAGTCTCGGCAGCTTTATGGCCCTTTTCATCCGCCAGTAAGGCCATCGCACGAAGGCGGATAATTTGCGTTAATAATTGATTTTTATCCTCAAGTGTTTTTTCCTGGGAATCTAAATAAGCCAATTCTTCCTCTAACTGTTTACCCGTGTATTTTTTCTGCGCGCTCTCACGGTTGATTTCCAGCTGTAACTGGTTAATAAACTTATAGAAGCTGACATCTTCATTGGTAATCCATTCGCCGTTGATGATGGCGACACCTTTTGGCTTGGTCACATTTAGATCGATGACTTTCTCTGCCTTTTTGCCTTCTTTTTCTAATGTAAACGCGGCCTCATATTTACCGCCCATCGGCAGGTTCACTTTGCCGGAGTAGGTCCCATTTTTGCCTTCCACAAGCTTAACATCATAGCTGCCATGGTCCATATTGGTCATCGATAATTGGGCAGATACATCGAGCCCTTTTACGGCCTTGTTGTTTTCGGTTACTTTTATTTCAAAGGGCATCGCTGTGTCCTTGACGAAATAAAGGTCCTTCGTCATTGTTACCTTATAGTCAGGGCCTGAACTGCATCCTGTGATTAAGGCAATCAGCAGAAGCAAGCTAAAGATAATCCGTGTCTTCATGAACTGATTCCTCCTAAATTATGAGTTTGTAAGAATTCATCTACTGTAAACTTTTCCATTTTTCCATTGTCCAAATAGGCGACATGGGTACAAATCTGCTTGATTTCATCGAGATGGTGGGAAGACAGCAGAATCGTTTTATCATGGAGGGAACCAAGGACCTCCAAAATTTCTTTTCTTCCGAGCGGGTCGATGCCGCTCGTTGGTTCATCCAGAATGAGCAGGCTTGAATCCTGATAAAGGGTGATTGCTAAACCAAGGCGCTGCAGCATCCCTTTGGAATATTTCTTCACTTGAACACCACGGTCCTCCCACAAGCTGACCGAGCGTAGCACCTGCTCGATCCGTTCCTGATTGGAAGTCTTGGTCACAGCTTCTGCAAAGAAGGTGATATTTTCAAGACCGGTCAGCATCGGATATAGCATGAATTTTTCCGGCAAATAAGCAATCGTCTTTTTCCATTCAACATTTTTCTTGTTAACAGCAGTCCCGTTAATCAAAATGTCCCCTTGCTTCACTGGCAGTAACCCAAGCAGACTATTGATGAACGTTGATTTTCCGGCCCCGTTGCGGCCAACAAGGGCACATATTTCGTTTGGGTTAATGTCTAGATTGATGGAATCTAAGACATTTTTTTTTCCAAACGATTGGTTTAAATTCGTTACTTTGATCATTCGTACCCCTCCTTACGGTTGAAAACAATCGCTGTTAAAAACGAAGTGATAAGCCAGAACAACAGATTTCCGAGCAGGAAGAATACGGGTTTCGTCCACATAAATGCTTGTAAGAGCCTTGACATATGGCCAAAGGAATATACCCCCGTGCCTGTTTCTAGAAACATTCGAATCGCTTGAAGCGGATTTAAAAAGTAGACGGAAGAAAATAGTTTCACATTTTCATAGGTGACATCAGGTAAGAACGACAGCAAGATAAAATCATGTAAGAAGAAAAAGTAAAACCAGACGAGGATCGTAAACCCTAAAATCTGCATCCGCGAGCGGCTAAAACTACCGATGGCCGCACCTATTTGCAGGAAGACGAGGCTCATACAAACGATTGCTGCCACAAAGATAAAATAGCCCTTTATATCGAGTTGGAAATTAAATTTTAATAGAAACAAATAGATGAAAAACCACGTAATCAGCGGGACAAGGACGACTGCATAAAGCCCAAGGCTTTTTTTAATTAGGAAGCTTCCGAAAGAGTCTGTCTTTGTTAGCAGCATGATCAATGTTTTTTGTTCCTTTTCTTGAAAAATCGAGAAGGCCCCGATAAATAGGCATAGAATCGGGATAAAATAGATAATCGTATCAAACAAGTTGATTAAGAGCACATAAAAGCCTTTATCAAATGAAAGGGCTGAGGAACGAAATAAAATCGCGATTGAAATGAGAACAATAATGCTTAGACTTAGCCAAAGCCCTTTTCCTCTTATATTTTCCTTCCATTCCTTCCAAATGTAATGCATAGTAGGTGTCTCCCCTTTATTAAAATCCCCACAATTAGTAAGCTGACAATAAGGAAAATAGCTTTCGTATGTGTTCCATTTGACGCTGTTAATGGGTGTGGGTCATTAAACATAATGGCTTCGTTTGTAAGTGCGGCATTCATTTTTTCATATATTTTCAGGGCCGGACTTTTTAAAAATAAATAGGATAATTCTTGGTCCTCCATTAATTGATATAAAGATGAACGATAGGTTATTGGAAAATCCCCAATGCGGTCTTGGTTTAAATCAGTGATCGGGAACGCGCTGCCCCAGTCATTCCCTTTGCCATCCTTGCTCCAGGAATTATTCTCATTATTGCCGCCAAGAGTTACCGCAGGAATCGTATTTTCGGAAATTTGGTTTAATGTAAATACTTGATCATTGGAACTCGCCCATAGTTCAATTCCGATTTGGTTTTGAACGATTTTGTTGTGACGAAATTCGTTTCTTGTCGCTTGATCGATATACAAACCACGCTGGTTCATGTAAAAGGTATTATTGGCGATAAAATTATCATTGGCTTGGAGGAGTAATAGGCCAAATGATTGGTTGCCATAGTTAACGATAAATTGATTATCCTCGAGCTTCAAATGATTGGAGTTCATAATGGCTGCGCCGCCGGTATTCATCGTGAAGGTATTTTTCATAAAAATGTTTTCGTCAGAATACATGTAATGCAGTCCATATCTTGTCTGGCTGATATTATTTTCATAGCTGTGATTGTTGTTGGCATATTCAAAGAACATCCCGTCCCGGGTGCCTTCAATCGTATTCTTTTCAAGCAGATTATCATTTGCATAATAAACGTGAATTCCATTTCCCTGCTCGGCGATTTTGCCCTTGCCCATTCCCTTAATATGGTTAGCACGAATCGTATTATCGTGAGCCTGGCTTAAATATATGCCGTGAAAGGAGTCGCGGATGTTGATATGTTCGACAACGTTGCTGTTTGTATAAATCTTGATGGCCGCGTATTCCTCAGCAGAGTTCCGGTTCATACTTCCATGCGTTACCGTTAGATGGCTCAGCTTCACATGAGGGGCTTTAATGGAAATGACGTTCCCCGTTCCGTCGCCCTTAATAACGGTTTTAGGTGAGCCAATAATCGTCATTGCTTTGTTGATGACAATATTGCCCTGATATGTTTTATTTTCAAGCTGTAATACCGCCCCATCTTTCAGGCTGTCGATGGTTGCTTGTAAATTTTCGGCGGCCAGCTTTTTCTCAGGGCTCATCAGTAGAAAT
The DNA here is from genome assembly GCF_041106275.1 of Neobacillus sp. BF23-41. Taxonomy (NCBI): domain Bacteria; kingdom Bacillati; phylum Bacillota; class Bacilli; order Caryophanales; family Bacillaceae; genus Neobacillus; species Neobacillus sp. BF23-41. The sequence continues at coordinate 5,047 of NZ_JBGBPR010000016.1, read as the reverse complement.
AGAGAAAAAATGAAAGATAAGAGCGCAGTTTTTTTCATTTACTTTCGATCCTTCCATAACGGAATGAGTAACAGGATAAATGCTCCAATAAGTAAATAGGAACCAGGGCCAAGCACACTGTTGGTAATAAAGTTTGCTACTGTATTATGTCCCAAAATCGGCGGTACAAAAGGATCTATTTTAATGGGTGCTTCAGGGCTTAAATTTGTTCCGAAATCATGAAGTGCCTGCCGCAGGTCAATCACCCCAAGTAAGCCGCCAATTACAAACACGCCAATCAATCCATAAAGAATAGATTTTTTTCGAAAGACGGCGGTTAGTAAGGTAAGAATAACTAAACCACCAACAAGATAGGCAAGATAGCTCAATTCAGGGAAGTTTTCTTCACTAAAGTTATCCATCCCGATATAGTGGTTGAGACCATTAACAATGTCAATTTGTCCTTCGAGTTTATTTGGGTAAACAATGATATTTAGTCCCTCTGGATATTGCGGAGCAAAGAAAATCATTTGCCACCACGGGAAAAATAATGAGATGACCATCAAAATGGCTGAAACAACTATTAATATCGAAGAAACCACTGATAATTTTTTCGTTTTACCCTTCATGTTAACATCGCCTTTATTATAAAGTGGAAGCGCCTTGCTCAGCCCCGACAAGCATAAGGCAAGCCCTTCAAGAAGGCGTTTTTTGCCTTCTTAAGGGATTGACTTAGACCAAAGAGGGGCTAGGCGCTGCAACTAGATTTTATCGATAATAAGATTTGTAAACAGGGATGGGTATCAATCTATTTAATTGATACCCATCTCCAACATATTATTTCTTAGGTTTTACAAGGAAGTAACCGTTCATTTCTTGGTGGAGCGCAGAACAGAAGTTTGTACAATAAAGTGGGTAGGTTCCCGCTTTATTCGCGACAAATTCCATTGTGTTGGTTTGTCCAGGCTGAACTTCCATGTTTAAGTTATAGCTGTTGATGGCAAATCCGTGTGTAATATCCTCATCGAAATCAATATTCGTCAGATGGATGGTGACGTGATCTCCTTCATTCACTTCAATGACGTCTGGTCGTTTTGCTTTTGCATCAAAGATGAATTTCGAACGCATCGCAATACCGTATACGTCAACTTTGTTGCCATTGCGGACGATTTTCGTATCACTCTGCTTGTAAACGGCTTCCTTATTCTTGACATCCTTAGGATATACATTAATCGTTTTAATCTTATCCGCTTTAATCATTTGTGCATAGTGCGGTTCAGGGTCTACTGGTGAAGATTGGATGACCTTCATCTTACCGCTGATATCAATCAATTGCATTGACTCAGGATGGGAAGGTCCGACAGACAAGTAACTGTCTTTAGCAATCTTGTTTAAAGCAATAATCCATTTTCCATCTGGTGCAACGGTATCACCTTCTGCGGCAACAGAGTGTCCTGGGGAATATTGAACAGGCACACGGTCTAATGTTTCACCTGTATTTGGATCCCATTTCACGATTTCAGAAGAAATGAACATCGTTGTATAGGCCATGCCTTTGTCATCAAATTGAGTGTGAAGCGGTCCTAAAGCGTTTTCAGGGTTTACTTCTCTTTCCATCACTGATTTGTAATTAAGAATTGGAATCCCATTCCGTTCACCAGCGAAGTCTTTGTTTGCGACCGCTTTAAACGCTTTTTCAAACGAGAAGACAGTCATTGTCGGTGCTAATTTTCCTGAAGCGATGAATTGCCTTCCATCTGGTGTGACGTCAACACCATGTGGTGATTTAGCGACAGGAATTAAATAAATTCCGCCTTTTTGTTTTTCAGGGAAAATCATTTTTTGACCGCCAACATTTTCGTACTTGCCTTCCTTGACCATTTTCGCAAGCTCTTTCCAGTTAAAAAGAACAATATAGTCACGATCAGCTTGTGATGCGTTAATTTCAAGATTAGTAGTCGCTTCTTCGGTATTATAAGTTGTCATTACCGCCCAATCACCTGATTCTTTTTTACCAGCATCAGATAGGTCATAGGACCATGGCGGAAGTGCCACTTGATAAGCAATACCTAGTTTTTGATTCTTTTCATTAAAGGTTACAGCAGACATAACACCACGGTATTGTGTGCCGAAGTCATCAAGAGATTCATACTTCTGGCCAAGCGGAACGGCGAAACGTGTTGGCAGGAACATGTACTCTGTATTTTCTGTCACGAATGCTGCACAGTGTGGGCCGGCAGTGTTCGGAACTTGAATGATATCTTTCGTCGTAAATGTTTTAAGGTCTACAACGGCGGCACGGCTGTTTCCTACATCAGTAGCAAACATATATTTTCCATCATAGTCGCCCTTTGTTTCTGAAAAGGCTGGATGGTGAAGGTCGCCCCATGTATAGTCGCCCATCATTTTTTTGGAATGCTCATCGAAACCGTATCCTGTTGCGGAATCTTGAGAGAATACAGGAATCGTTCTAATTTTTCGCATCGACGGAACCCCATAAATAAACATTTGGCCTGAGTGGCCGCCAGAGGCAAATAGGTAATAATCATCCTTTTGACCGAATGGCACAAACACCTTTTCTGCATCGTTCTTAGTGCTTGAAGAAGCTTCCGTATTCGTCTTTGCTGAGAAATCGGCAAAAGAGATCGTTGCTGCAACAAACCCTGCAAGCAGACCCGATGCAATCGGAATCCATTTTTTCATCTAATTACACCACCTTTTTATTTTTCAGAAGCTTGTTTAAGTAGTTCTAACACTTGTTTGCGTTCTACATCTGATAATGGATTTTTGCCAATAACGCCTGACATAACGGCAGAAGTAGGCGCCTTCAGGAATTCTTCAATCGGCTTGCCATGTTTCCCTTCCACGTTAGTAAATGCTTGGGAAAGGTCCGGTCCTACGGCACCGCCCTTAATATTTAATGCTTCAACACTGTGACAGCCAAGACAGCCCTTCTTGTTAAGGATGTTATCCTCATTAGCTGAAACGGTTGTTGCTTCCTTTGCATCCGTACTTTCATCTTTGGCAGCAGCAGTTTCTGTAGTTTCTGTTTGTGCCACCTGAGGCTGTTTTTCGGAATCCCCCATGATTACGCCAAACACTAAGTAGCCAAGTCCAAAGCCAAGTAATGCACAGACTACAAAACTAATAATGGCTTTATTCACTTTTTTTCCTCCCTTTTTATATAAAATGAACACCTTCATCCTAACCGCTCAAGAGGGAGAAAAATGTGAGCTAACTCACACCTTTTTTGTAGATTTTGAACGTTATGTGAAACCGATTGTTTCAATTGGCTTTATAACAATGAACATTTTGTGAATTTCGTCACTACATCAGCGGATGGAGTTGTTTACAATAGATGGTAAGTATTTATCAAAAGTAGAGTTCTTTAAAGGGGTGGTGAGAAGGATGAATCGAGTCGATTGTTTAAAAGATCCGCATCTAGGAGTCTATCAAGAAGTAATACAAACGGATTTGCTTCGAAAAATTGTTATTTTTAAGGATCTATCACAAAAGTCGCTTTCGATTATTGAAAAGAGGATTCAAACGCTGGAGTTGAAAAAGGGGGAACAGATCATTTCTGAGGCGGAGGTGGCCAAGGGGGTGTATTTTGTTCATTCAGGTGCTGTTAAGCTGACAAAGCAGGATGAGAATGGCAATGAAATTATTGTCTGTGTGAAGCAAAAAGGGGATGTGTTTGCAGAAGCCTGTTTGTTTACAAAGCGGACAGAATGCTATCCAGCGACAGCGACTATGCTCCAGGATGGAAAGATCTTCTTTTTGGATAAGTTGGAATTAGAACGGGATTTATTCAACCACCCAGAGCTGTCGATGCAAATGATCAGTTATATGAGCGATGCCTTACGGGAAATGACCTCACAATTACGAGATGTTGCCTTGCTCGATGTATATGCGAAGACAGTGAAGACATTAGAGCGCCTGGGAAATAAACTTAATAATGGTCTAAACAGATGGGATATTGAGATTCCCTTGACGATTCAAGAGTTTGCAACCGTCGTTGGCACGACGAGAGAAAGCGTAAGCCGTGTTTTTTCCAAGCTAAAAAAAGATGGGATTATTGATATGAAGTCGAGGAAGATTATTATCCGGGATTGGTGTACGCTATGTACACTGCTGCACAGGGAATATTAACATTGAAAAAAGCCCTTCGCTATGAAGGGCTTTTCGTTTACTTATCAAATTTGTATGTCCAGAATCGTTCGTTGTTGATCCACTTCATCATTTGTGGGTCTTGATTTTTCAACTTCTCTTCCATACCAATAAACATCTGCTCGGTTTGCGACCGGTGAGCTTGGATGGCAGCCAGTTTTGTTTCTGCGACGGGGCTAATATCATTGACGATGTCTGGTTCCCCAATTTCGTCTACACAATTATTCGAAAAGGCTACACAGTGTAGGGTTGGCCGCACGGCAGCAGGCATCTTCCCAACTGCCCGAACAACCGCCGCACCGGTGGCATCATGGTCAGGATGAACGGAATAGCCTGGATAAAAGGTAATAATAAGAGAAGGGTTGACTTCCTCAATCAATGCTAACATTTTGTTGGCGAGTTTCTCTTCGTCTTCGAATTCAATCGTTTTATCACGGAATCCAAGCATGCGCAGGTCTTGAATGCCCAACACCCGAGCCGCTTCCTTCAATTCCTCTTTCCTAATTTTCGGCAGGTTTTCGCGATTGGTAAACGGGGGATTCCCCATGTTGCGTCCCATTTCTCCTAAGGTTAAACACGCATAGGTGACAGGAGTGCCGTTCTGTACATGGGTCGCAATCGTCCCGGACACACCAAATGCCTCATCATCAGGGTGCGGAAAAACGACCAAGAGGTGACGTTCTTTTTCCATAAATCATTCTCCTTTCGGGCCTTGCCTATTATCAATGGCTGTATTAATGGTTATTGTTGATATATTAGCCATGTTGATTGGAGCGGAAGGCGCGAGACTCCTGCGGGAGGACGGGGCTGGGGAGACCCCGCAGGCGCTTAGCGCCGATGAGGCTCCCCGGACCGCCCGCGAACCGCACGCGCCTGGAGCGGAAATTAACAGCCAAGT
>NZ_JBGBPR010000015.1:0-122556 GCF_041106275.1 Neobacillus sp. BF23-41 | reverse complement strand
GCATCTGTTACTTCCTTTGGTCAACCGGATTGGCGTACTGCCTTTACGCCCGATCGTATCGCGATTGAGACCCTCTCTGGGGAAACCGTCCGCGAGAAATACGATCCTAGGACCTTGTTTGCTAACCATACGATGAACACACCGTGGGACCCGCTTCATCGAGCATATTTCAACGGGTACGCAATGTGGACATACCTGACAACGCCTTTTTTCATGGTCATGCCAGGATTCGAGGTCAGCGAAATCCCCCCATTGCAAGAGGGCAACGAGCTCTGGCACGGTTTGCGTGTGCGCTTTCCCGAACACGTCGCCAGTCATAGCAAGGAGCAAGACTTCTACTTTGGCGATGATTTACTACTACGCAGGCACGACTACCATGTCGATGTTTCAGGTGGCTTTCCAGCGGCGCAATATGTCTACGACTTCATTGAGATCGAAGGGCTTCGTTTCCCGACAAAACGCCGCGCATATCTTCGTGGACCCAATCTGGAGCCAGTTAAGGATCTGCTGCTAGTCTCGATTGATCTCAGCAACTTCCGGTTCAGTTGAACTCATTGTGCTTGGTTATAGGACACTCGGATCCTTATGGACGTCCAATTCGACGTAGGGAAAAGGAAGAGGGAAAAATCAGAGCGATCGGTGTCTCGGCGTTTATGAGGAGAACCTGGAAAAAATCGAGGAAGTTCGTAAAATTGCCGGTGAAAAAGGGACTGAAGTTGCCCATGTCGTTCTTGCCTGGTATTTAACCCGTGAAGCCATTGACGTCATCATTCCGGGAGCAAAAAGGACAGAACAAGTCTTGCAAAATCTGAAAACACTGGAAGTACATTTAACGAATGAAGAAATTCAAGAAATTGACCGGATTTTTTCCTGAAAATAGTATAATGGCCTTTGAAAACACTCATCTGAGTGTTTTTTCTTATAATTTTTAAGACATTAGGCATCCGCAAAAACCTACACAATTTGTTAAATATCTACGACTATTTTTGTATTTTTGAGAAATAAAGCGAAAATGATTGTAATGCTATACTGACACAAGAAGAGGAGAGGATGAAATCGGACTGCACTTGACACTTACCTACTAGTAGGTTATGATGCAATCATGGAAAATAGAAAAACACAAATTATCGATCTGGCACTTAAATTAATACGTGAAAAAGGTTATGTAGCCATTAGCTATGATGATTTATCCAAAATATTGGGTGTGACGAAAGCAAGCATCCATTATCATTTTGAAAAAAAGGAGGATTTGGGAGTTGCCGTTACCGAACGGGTGCTTCAAAATTTGCAGGACTTTTCCTCGTTCATTACAAATTCTAACCTGACTGTTGAAGAAAAAATCAAGAATTTTTATGAGAGACAAATTGTTTTATGTGACGGTGGGATATGCCCCGTATCATCTCTCCAGTCTGATTATGAATCCCTTCCTGAAAAAATAAGGCAAAATGTAGAGGAAATCAGTCAGTTAGAAATAACGATTTTTAAAAATATTCTTAAGGTAACACTGGAAAATAGGGGAGCCAAAGAAATTGAATCATTAGCTTTTGCCATAGTGTCTTGTATAAAAGGAGCAATACAATACGAAAGGGTACTGGGAAAGCAGATATTGACGCAAGCAATGAATGAAATATACCGCCTTTTAAAAGGTTAAAAGGCGGTTTTAAGCGAGCAAACTTACCAGCCTCCAAGAAGGTAAAAAAATTAAAACCATCCTTTTCTATAATTCTAGCTTCGGCTGTCTTAACAATTTACATATGGAAAATAGCATGGGCAGCTATGCCACAGAATTTAGTAAACGGAATCCGGAAATGGGAAAATTGGATGGTCCATCATGAAGATTGATTATGCAAAAGCCCCAGAAGGCTGAAGTAAAAACCTACTCTGGGAGGTAATCTGATTCTACATTTCATCTTTGCATATACATAAAAATATTGAATGAATTGGATTAGTTGGAACGCCGTATGCTGGGAAACTCGCCTGTACGGTGTGAAGTGGGGGAAAGGATGAAGAATTTTAACAAAAACTTCTGACAAATAAGATGTGCTGGATAGTATAAATGACTATCCTGTTTTTATTAGGAATAGGTTTTATCATTTAAGAATTTTAGAACGACATTTATTACGCCTTTAACTCTCTAAAAATCCGTTTAAAGATTTGAAATGATAAAGTGTTGAAATAATAAACCACTCATTGTAGATGATATCTTCTTTGTTTCTATTCCTCCCATTTAAAAGCCCTTCTCAGCTTGAGCATACATTCTCCACATTTTGCTGGAAGGGCTAAATTCATAACTAACACAAACAATGAAAAAATTCAGCGTTTAATTCGTTATATTAACTTCATTTTTATCGATTTCTTCCATTTGCTTTAATCTATTCTTTATGTGTTTGTTGGAAATAAATAACATTGCGATGAATATAATTAGACATCCACCCATAATCAACAAGAAAAATTGCAACCAAGTATTGAGAACTGAAAACTCCATTCAAATCCCCCTCGATTTAATGACTTGTCTCTAATTATTTCTATGTATGTAAAAAAAATCCTCCTATTGAAGTACAATAATTATAGATTTGAACTTTTTAAGGTAAGTATTTATTTGACCTTTACATTGGTTATGGAAAAGAAATCAAGATTAGTGATGGATTCAAATTCATCTTGGATTTGAATTCTTTTATTTAAAGAATCAATTTTCATTACAAATCCAATACGGGAAGTAAAAAATCCGTCTTTCCATGTAGTAATTTCTAAAAGTAATTTGGTTTACATGCTATTAGATAATAGCTGTTCCATCTCTTCTATTTTCATTTCATCCAGCAGTGGTCTAGGAGTTTTTTGATCATTCTTCCAAAGATCCTTTAACATTTTGATGGATTCCGGCATGAAAAAACCATGCCACTTCTTCATTCCACGATCTTTATGATCTTTATTCATTAAAAAATCTCCCTTTTTATTTATTTAAGGAACATTTGTTCTTATTATTCGATGGGTATGTTATGAAAATTTTAGATATGTCTACATCCTCTTTTCGTTTTTTTATCAGTCATGCAGCCTTAAGGCTGCGATTTTTCTTCAGAAATCATGCCGTTAAAATTTAAGGTTAAAAGCATACAGAAAGACTTTGGGCGGCAGCACTACAGACTGATCAGAAAGGAAAAGACAACTTTCTGTCATTCCGTACGTGTCGCTTCGGCATTAAATGGACCGATAACCACGGTCTGTACGGCTTACGCCTACATTCCGTAGGTTCCTGTTCCATTTACGGCTCACACCGCCATACCGAACGAGCCGAAAATCGGAAAACTGGAAAATCAAAAGATTAAAAGATCAAGAGAATAAATGACAAAAGGAGAGCAGCCGAAACGGCTGCTTTTCTTGCTTATTTTTCCCTTTTGCCTTCCGAATCGTAAAACAACGCAAGCCTTCTAAGCTTCCAGCCGGCAGGACACCCGAACCTTTCCGGCTAGAAGCTAAGAAGGCTAGTCAATCGGTCAAGGGGCAAAAAACTTTTTTGCTTAAAGGCGTTATCACAACAGCAAAAAACTTTTTGTGCGAAGAGCACCCTTGACCCATTGTCTATGCGTGTTTTTCGTTCTACTTGCAAAAGGGGAAAAATCATCCCCCTTTGGGGAACTTACTCGCTTCGCAAGTCAAAAGGGAAAAGAAAATCATTAGACCAAACATCAAAAATCTAAAATCATTAGCAAATCAAAGGAGGAAAAACAAGATGGCAAAAAGCGTGTATGAAATCATTACAGAAAAAATCATCGAAAAATTAGAAAAGGGCGTTGTACCGTGGCGCAGGCCGTGGACCAATTCAAATGCGGTCAACTGGAAAACACAAAAACCATACCGGGGAATCAATTTATTTCTAGTGGAGCCGGGGGAATATGCTTCGAAAAAACAGATTTTAGAAGCGGGTGGACGAATTAAAAAAGATGATCTAAAACATTCCCATATCATTGTCTATTGGCTTTGGAAAGAGAAGGAGGACGAAGAAACAAAGGAGAAAAAGACGTTTGCCAAACCTTTCTATTATCGAGTTTGGGAAATTAATAAACAGTGTACCGGCTTAGAAATTAAAAGAAGGATTGAAACCTTTGATCATGACCCCATCGAAAAAGCGGAGGAAATTTTTAAAGGATATATCAACGCACCAGACTACACGTTTCAATCGGGTAAGGCAGTCTATTACCCGAAATGGGATAGAATTAATTGCCCACCGATCAAAGATTATAAGGTTCCGGAGGAATTTTATTGCACTTTATTTCACGAAATGGCACACAGCACCGGACATCAAAGCCGTTTAGCGCGCCAAGGTATTATGACTGAAGGTGTTGCATTCGGAGATGAGATTTATTCGAAAGAGGAATTAGTCGCTGAAATGGGTGCGGCGATGTTGTGCGGAATGGCTGGAATTGATAACAGCACTTTAGAAAATAGCGCTAGTTATATAGACTCATGGCTAAGAGCTTTGAAAAAAGAAAGCCGTTTAGTTTTACAAGCAGCTGCTCAAGCACAGAAAGCAGCCGATTATATTTTAGGAGAAACAATGGCACATTCGATAGACGAAAACTAAAAGGAAATAGTCACTCATTAAATCACAAGCACAAATTTCACTGGCTGACAGTTCAGCCGGTGAATGGATAAAACGAACAGGTTGAACTAAATCCATAGTATGCTAATAAAAGGAGTGAAACCAATATGAAGGTTTTTCGAGTAATTTATTTTGCAAAAGGCTTACAAAGAGTATCAATTGTAGTGGCTAAAAGCAAAGAACAAGCAAAAAAACTGGTTTCTAAAGACTTTAATAGGAAAGATTATTACGAATTAAATCGTATCCAAGAATGTGAACTGACTACGGAAAATATTATTCATACCGAAGTGATAGAAATTGTTTGATACAAATTACTAATTAAGAGAACAAGATCCGGCTATATTCTAGCCGGTGAAGCTCACGGATGGAGGAAAAAAACATTCGTTTTTTCCTTGATGAAAGCAGGCACCGGGCCTGCTTGACGGTTGCTGCAGCAAACCTAAAACCTTTAATCAATAATTCGAGGAAAAAAAGAGGTTTGAAAGTAGGCTGGGCTGAAAACCTTTAAAATTAAGAGATTAAAAGAATAAAGGATAACAGGAAAAATGCATATTTTTGTTACACCTGTTTGTAAATCAAATGGAGCAATGGATTTCTCATTGGGGTGAAAAGTTCAAAAAAACAGGATCAAAGGAGAGGAACTGAATGAAAACTTGTCCATATTGCGGCAGTCATATCGAAAGAATGGATCATCAGTATTACTTTTGTAATTTTTGTTGCATGAATATTGATATCAGGATTGTTAAAGAGAATTACGAACGATTAGACGTTCGATTTCGTGATTTTGTTTTGGCTGCTCAGATTGATAAGACGACACCGGAAATCAGGACATTATCCACCTTTGAGCTGTTGTATTTGCTGAAAATGATCCGAAAAGAACGGAATGATATGTACCATCATATGCAGCTTTTTCACCGGGCAGGTAAAGAAGGAATCACAGGATATAATGAAGTGGAAAAAGAAACAGGCCGTGATTATATGTATTACACAAAAAAAGCGTTTGTCGTGGAAAATATCATTCGGACCCGTTTAGGGTATGTACCGGAATTCCATTAAAGAAGAATGGTGATAAACTGAAGCATAAACTTAAACTTTTAACAAAGGGGAGCGAGAACTATGTTTGGAATAGTTGATAAAAAAGCAGTCATGGATATCCGCGAGCGCATTGCAAAGGGGGAACATCCGCGACGAGAAATAATAAATTTTGTGAAAGCTGCACCTGTAGGAACCTTATTTGAAATTCATTTGCCACATCGTGGTGAACCGCTTATTGGCAGTTTGCAATCAATAGGAATGAATGTAATTGTCAACGAAATTGAACCCATGCATTTTAGACTAATGGCAATAAAGTTAGATGAAATTAACTAATACCTGCGATCTGTTTAAGCCGGTGCAACTCTAGAATCTGTATTTGGCGGCGTCCGTCCATGCTAATCAGCTTTTGCGACATGAACGACAACAACCTTCTGCTTACCGATTCTGGAGTTGTTCCAATATAACTAGCTAAATCCTTTTTTGTGATTGGCAAGGAAAAGGTCCCGTTCTTAGCGATCATTTTATCATGAAAGAGAATAAGTGCTCTTGCAAGCCGTTGTTCAACCTCTAGTAAACTTAGGAGACCAACCGACTCATCTGCTTCAAATAGCCTGTCATTTACAGCTAGTAAGAATTGGTAGGACAACTCCGCGTTATTTTCCATTGTTTTAAGAAAGTCCTTTTTTTCGATATAACAAATAACCGTTGAAGATCCCACGGCTTCTGCATTCATATAGTGTTTTTCATTTTTTAATAATGAAAATAATCCAAAGAAATCCCCAGGGAACAGCAATCTAACAATTTGTTCTTTCCCTTCTGGGGACATTTTTGTTAACTTGATCAGTCCTTCATTGACAACGAATAATGTTTCCGAATGTTCTCCTTCTCGAAAAATAAATTCTCCTTTCACAAAGCTTCTGCTTCTCGTTACCTTTTGCAGCTGTTGACGATCCGCTTCCTTCATTCCTTTAAAAACAGGTACGGATGTAATGCACGATGATTCCTGAGAGCAGCAATGGTTACAACACATTCTTAAGTCACTCCTCCACATTTCTATTAACTTTATAGTATCTGTTTTGATCATTCCTTGTAGTGATTTACATCAATTCTGTTTTTCTTGATATAGGTCAATGTTAATGAGAACGATTCGCATTACAATAAAAGAAAACAAGAGGTGATTTAATTCAAATGAGTATCATGGAATTGGCGTTGAATGAGGTCGCATGTTCAGGATGTATCGGGAAGATTAAAAGAGAGATGCAAAGAACCAATGGGATTGAAAAAGTAAAGATCATGTCCGGTAGTGGAAAAATAAAAATAAGCTTCAATGAAAATATTATTCATTCGGAGGAAATTAATCGTAATCTGTATAAAATGACCTTGCGAACATTTGATTAAAGGCTGCTCCTTGTGGGCAGTTTTTTTTTGAAAATAAAAACTATATTAAGAACGGAAAATTCGTTATAATATTAACATTAAAGAGTCAAGGATATGTGTTGTAATAATACTTTCAGAAACTAAGGCTGTTGACTCATGCAGCTCTTTTATATCACTTTCCTGTTCGTTTTTAAGAATAAACGAAGAACTTTTTAGGTATCAGCATAGATATCATTAGAAATAATGGAGACTAATTGAACTAATTCATTTGAGGTGGAAATAATGAGACTCTGTTTCTTTTTACTAGTTGCCGGACTGTTGGATGCTGTTTTAACCCATTTTGGAATTGTTTCAGGTATAGTTGAAGAGGGAAATCCAATGATGAAGCTAGTAATTGAAAAAAGCTGGTCCTATTTTTACATCATAAAAATCTTTCTGCCTCTCTTGTTGCTTGGTTTGTGCTACTTGCGACCACTAAAAGGGTGGATTCGGACTCTTTTGGTTTCCACTTGTGTTCTTTATCTCTCCGTCCTGGTATATCATATGGTGTGGATTGTCCTCTATTTTAATACTGCATCATGACTTTTCCTCTTTTCTCAACTAGACACTCCAAGGTTATTCAGTTAGTATCAATACGATATGGAAAGACAAATAATAAGAAAAATGATTTTTATATAAAGGAGTTCAATATGTTAAATACCTTAAAACCATACTTGCAGGAAGCCTGGGAAAAGTCAGGATTTCAACAGCCGACTTCCATTCAAGAAGCCGCTATTCCAATGATTCTTGAAGGCAAGAATTTAATTGCCGAGTCACCGACAGGTACGGGAAAAACGCTGGCTTATTTGCTGCCATTGTTAGATAAAATGGACCCAAGTCTACAATCTTTGCAAGCGGTTGTGTTAGCTTCTTCGCAAGAGCTAGTAATGCAGGTCTATCAAGAATTTCAAAAATGGTCGGAAGGCAGCGGAATAAGGGGCACTTCGATTATTGGCGGAGCCAATATGAAACGCCAACTTGAAAAATTAAAGAAACGCCCGCATGTTATTTTTGCAACACCTGGTCGTTTATTTGAACTGATCAAACAGAAAAAGGTGAAAATGCATGAAGTAAAATTGGTTGTTCTCGATGAGGGTGATCAATTACTTATTCACGAGCATCTTAATACTGTCCAAAACATTGTAAAATCAACCATGAGTGACCGCCAAGTTGTTTTGTTTTCTGCTACAATGAAACCGGCAACAGAGAAATTGGCAAAAGAAATGACGAAGGACCCGGAAGTTCTTCGCATCGAAAAGGATGAACTTGCTTCGTCTGGAGAAGTCGAGCATATTTATTTTTCATGTGATCCAAGAGATAAGATCAAGCTCCTCGAAAAAATCACACGCTTAGAAAATAGTAAATCACTTGCGTTTATAAATGATATTGGTGAAATTGAAGTATTTAAGGAAAAATTACATTTTAAAGATTTATCGATCGGAATCTTGCATAGCGACATGAAAAAGCTTGAAAGGCAGGCTGCATTAAAGTCTTTCCGTGATGGCAAAATGAACATGCTTATTGCTACAGATGTGGCGGCGAGAGGACTTGATATCCAAGGGGTTACCCATGTGGTCAATATCGATTCTCCGAAGGATATATCCCAATATGTGCACAGGGCTGGAAGAACAGGAAGAATGGGTGCAAATGGGATTGTAATCTCGCTTGTTACCGAAAGGGAAGAAAGAGAATTGAAACAGTATTGCCGTGAGTTAAACGTTCCGGTTCATAAAAGAGTGTTTTACAAAGGCCTGATTTCTGAAGAAGGACAAAGAGACCAGAAATTACGGAGATAATGGCGAACTTACATCCAAAGAACTAGTATTATGAGCAAATGACTAAATTTAGAAAAAGCTCCAGTCCTTGAAAAAGAATAAGACTAATTATTTTCACTCATACTATCAATGTATTTCTCGAAAAAGGAGATGGTAGTGTGGGAAGACAGAAGCTTGGTAATGCAAATGCTCAGCGTAATAATAATCGCAAAAAACCAATGAGAGATAGTGAAGAACTGGTTGAATTTACAACTGGAGAAGCACTAAAACATAACCGTCCAAATAGTAAATAACAAAGTGCGCCTCCTTTTTAATAAGGGAGGCGCTTTTTCTATGGGAGATCATCACATTTGTAGATATCTTGTTAAACACGACGAAAATCACTCTTCTGCAAGTAATTTAAGAGCTTTTTTAGCAGGACCCTCAATAACATCGCCTGAATAGGCATAACGTGAACCATGGCACGGGCAATCCCAAGATTTTTCAGCATGATTCCATTCACACTCACAGCCAAGATGGGTGCAGGTGGTGTCGACAACATAAAGTTTACCGTTTTCATCCTTATAGCCGCCGGCCCTTTTTCCGTTATACATGACAACGGAGCCTTCACCCACCTGTAAATCATCTGTGGACTTATCCGTATACTCAAGTTTGCCTTTAATTAGATGTTTTGCCACATCTGCATTGGTTGTGATGACACTCTTTAAGTCGGGATCAGCTTGGAATCTGGACGGTGTATAGAGCTCCATATATGGGTTGTCCCTTTCCATAACATAATCGGTCAACAAGTGACCTGCGAGAATCCCTGTTGTCATGCCCCATTTTTTATAACCCGTGGCCACTAAAACATTCTCACGGCCTTCAGTATAATGCCCGATATATGGAAGTTTGTCTAGTGTAACCATATCCTGAGCGGACCAGCGATAATCGTACTCCTTAATCCCAAAAACCTCTTCAGCAAACGTTTCGAGTGCTTCATAATGCTTCAGGGTATCCATTCCTTGCCCCGTTTTATGATTTTCACCACCGATGATCAATAACTTTTCCTTTTCCCCATTCAGCGGTGTATAACGAATCGATCGAGGTGGGTTATCGGCGCTGATATACATGCCACCAGGGTAATCCTTAGCTGTTTTTATCCCGATTGCGTAAGACCTGCTCGCATACATTCTCGCAAAATAAAGCCCTGGTTTATCATAAAAAGGGAAATGGGAGGCAATAATCACATGCTTGCATGAAACTCTATGCCCAGATTTAGTAACAACCTTTGGTTCCGTATCATCGTCCTCTATGTCTGAAGCGACTGTATTCTCATAAACAGAACAGCCCGCCTTAACCGCTTCATCTAGAAGTGCTTTTAGAAATTTAAGGGGATGATATTGCGCTTGATTGCGCATCATGAGAGCGCCTTTTGCAGGAATATTAAAGGGGATCGTATCCTTTAAAGCTCCATCGATTTCTAGACTTTTATACGCTTCCCATTCCGTTTTAAGCTTGTCGACATACTCATCTGTCGTTGCATAAACATAGGCGTCTTGCTTACTGAAATCACAATCAATTCCCTTTTCCTCCACGCAGCTTTCGACAAATCGAATGGCGTTCATATGTGATTCATAATAAAGCCGTGCTTTTTCTATTCCAAAATGATTTATTAATTCATCATAAATTAGGCTATGCTGTGCCGTTAATTTTGCAGTTGTGTGGCCAGTAGTCCCATTCAAGACACTGCCTGCTTCTAAGAGAGCCACCTTTAAGCCTTCCTTTGACAGTAAATAGGCAGCGCTAATTCCAGATATCCCTGCACCAACAATCGCAACATCCACAGAAAGATCTTGTTCTAATGATTCAAAAGCAGGTAATTCTATTTCACGCCAATACGTTTTTGGGAATTTTGGGATTTTTTCAGATGAACTCATATATACTCCTCCAGCCTAAAAAAATGACATCAAATTTAATTTTTCCAAAAGTGATAAAATTAATGTAGGTATGGAAATATTTCCTTAATCGCAAAAAAAGAACCTTGCTTTATGCATGGTTCTTCCCGATATATATTAAGATGTTTAATAATGACGAATCCGTGGTCTACAGAATCTGAATTAACTGAGCAAGATGCCGAAGCATATGACAAACCTTAAACTTGGCTTTGACTGAATTAGAAAGAATCATTCCTCTTTATCAATTTTTAATGGATCAATACGGGTAGAGTCTTCAGTATTTAAGGCGCTTCTGACGAAATGGAAAAATGTTCCTCCAATGCAGCCGAGAAAAAAGACAAAACCAATCGTTGTGACCCACCAAATTGCAGACATTGTATTCCCCCTTTGTCTAGCTTAAGCATTAATTTCTTAAGCTTTTCTAAAGATATATGCATAAGGGGGGAGGATTTTTCCTATGAATCACTGATGGAAATATACTATTTTATATTAGTCTTTTTTCTTAAGTGCGGCATAGTAGTCAACTTTTTTGATATTAACGCCGACAAAGGTTTCGATAATCGACTGGCCGCCGGCAATCGAGAAAATTAAAATAACCACATAGGTAATACGCGGAAAGAGCAAATATGCTCCACCAAGTAAAAAAGCGCTCCAAACACCAGCACACCAATAACATTTCAATAAATAACCAAACATAGATGTTGGAACTTCCTTGGTTTCCACTCCATCGTCCGTTTCTACTTTTACTTTCTTAACAAAAGGTCTACGGATAAATTCAGTTATTTTATCAAAGACAATTAAATGAGTTAAACGGTAGCTCGCTAGAATTAACATGATATAGGTCATCCATGAGATATCTTCCACGTCTTCCATCCTCCAAAATCCACTTGGTCTCTCCCTAATGGACAGCTTCATTTTATTTTTCATTTCCCTGTATATTTTGAGCCTGAAATCAAAATTATATATTCGGAGGAGGCGAAAAAATGAAAAAATCTTTTTGGTTTAGTTTTCTGTTTTTATTATCACTATTCTGTATTCCAAGTGTGTCTTTTGCCCAGCAAATTCACACCGTTCAGCCGGGGGACACACTTTGGAAAATCGCAGTTAGGTATCAAGTTGGAATTTCCGAAATTATTGCGGCAAACCGACAATTTTCGAATCCAAATCTAATTTATCCAGGTCAAAAGGTTACTATCCCAAGTTTCGATGCTGTAAAAAGTACAGAAAGCCAGGTAATCCAGTTAACCAATCAGGAGCGTGCAAAAAATGGTTTGAAGGCATTAACACCTGATTGGGAGCTCTCAAGGGTCGCTCGTTATAAAGCCAATGACATGAGAGATAAAAACTATTTCAGTCATACCAGTCCAACGTATGGCAGTCCGTTTGCTATGATGAAAAGCTTTGGGATCTCCTACCGTTCAGCTGCTGAAAACATTGCAGCAGGGCAAACGACACCGGCTTCAGTCGTTCAAGCTTGGATGAATAGCTCCGGTCACAGGGCAAATATTTTAAGCACGAGATCTACCTATATTGGGGTTGGCTACGCACAGGGTGGCTCACAAAGACACTATTGGGTACAGATGTTTATTTCTAAGTAAGACAAGAGGGTCAGTTTCTTAAGCATTTCGCTTAGGGACTGGCCCTTTCTACGTCTTAGGACCGATATGAAAATCAAGCTCAAGCGCAATTATGATAAACAATGAAAAGAGGTAAGATGAAATCAAGATAAAGAAAGGAGCAAAACAAAATGAAAAAATTTGGTTTACTGTTAGCAGGTGGAATTGCAGCGATAATCTTGCTTTCCACAATTGGTCCAATGGTGGGGTTACTCGTCAGCTTAGTACTCCTATACTTCATATTCAAACAGTTCTTAAAAGCTGAATCGACAGGAGGAAAAATTGGGCTTGGGATCATTGGATTCATTGTCCTCATCGCATCCATTCATAACGCTCCAGCAATTATAGGGATTGCAGCAGCTTATGTGTTATACCTTGTTTATAAAAAATGGAATGAGAAAAAGCACACAACCGTGAAGGAAGAAAATGACCCATTTGTTAATTTTGAAAAACAGTGGAATGAATTGAAAAATAATTAAGAAATAAAGGAGAGAATAAACATGACAAACTTATTTACAAGAATTAAAAACACGATTACAGCAGATTTACACCAGGCACTTGATCAAAAAGATAAACAAAATCCAATTGCTTTATTAAATCAATACCTACGCCAGTGTGAGCAAGAAACAGAGAAAGTTAGAAAGCTATTAGAACGTCAATACACACTTAAAGATGAATTTACAAGAGAATATCAGCAAGCGTCCCAGTTAGCTGAAAAAAGAAAGTACCAAGCTGAAATTGCTTCTAAAGCAGGAGAATCAGAACTTTATCAGTTTGCCTCTGCAGAGCATCAGCAATATGCAGACCGTGCAAGCCGCTTGAGTGCATCACTTGAACAAGTAAAGAGTCAACTAGTAGAATTAGAAAGAAAGTATGAAGAAATGAAGCACAAGCTAAAAGATATGCACCTAAAACGGATGGAATTAATGGGCCGTGAAAATGTAACACGAGCGAACCTCCAAATCAACCAGGTGCTTGATTCTAATACCTATTCAGATAAATCCTACTCGAAGTTTAAAGATATTGAAAATTATCTTGACCGTTTAGAGCATCAAGTGAATAGCTCATACTATCGCAATACGATCGATGCTCGAGTTGCACAACTAGAAAAGGAAATGAAATTAGAAGAAAGCAAGTCCATTTAAATCCAAAACATGGTATGCTAAATAAAAAAGCGGAAGCGCCCCTAGGCGCTGGAGCTAGACACGAAAGGCGTAGGATTTCTGCGCCTTTTGGCCATAAACAATAGTAATACAAACTATAAAAGAGTTATCCAGATGGTTATAAGGGAGGGTGGACCATGTTTAAAAATACTAAAAATGATTATATAGGCTGGCTGGTCATTATCGGTGCGATCATTTTAGTCATGGAAATACTATTTTTTAACAGTGGGCTAATTTTCTCTCTTTTTATCTCTGGAGGCATGATTTACCTCGGCCGCAAACGAGCGGGGAAAAAGAAGGGGAAAATACTTTTTATCGGCGGGATTATTTTCTTAGTCCTTAGTCTCTTAAATATGATGACGTTTAAGTTTTTACTAGTCGCGATATTACTGCACTTTTTTATTCAATTTTTAAATGCCAAAAAGAAACCTAAGAAAATCTCACCTGAAATCACGAAAATCGAACCAACCTCCGATGAAGAAACAATGATAAAGTCAGAACCTCTGTTTGAAAATATCGTCCTTGGTCAGCAAAAGACACCCCCGGGTGCCTACGAATGGAATGATGTAAATATTCAGGCAGGGATCGGTGATACCATCATTGATCTGAGCTTTACGATGCTGCCTAAAGGGGAAACGGTTATCTTTATTCGCAATCTGATAGGGAATATACAAATCCTTGTTCCTTATGATATTGATGTTAGTGTCCAGCATTCATGCATCATGGGTTCAACGACTGTTTTCGAGCACCATGACTCTAAACTTTTCAATCGAGTATTACACCTAAAAACACCAGGATATGAGACAGCTGAGCACAAAGTGAAAATTTTCACCTCGCTCATGGTTGGAAATTTAGAGGTGAGCAGGATATGAGCACAACCCAGCGTAAAATTTTCTGGAGTGTTGGCTTTTCCTTTTTTCTTGCGATTATTGTCAGTGCCATTTTTATTTTCGTTTTCCCACTAAGCAGTTGGGCGGAATTGTGGAGTAAACATTTCATGAATGTTCCGTTTGTAATCTTTATCCCTGCCTTTAGCATTGCCGTTGGGATTCTCTTAGGTGCAGTCTCTGGGGTGTTTTGGAGGAGGCAGTTTCTATCCATTGAACACTCCTTGCATCTATTAGAGGAAGGAAAACAAATAGAAGTAGTTAAGGAGAAACCTGCTATCTCAGAAATGCAGCTCATTGCAAACCGAATTGAGAAAATCGGCAAACAAATGTCTGAACAAGCGAAGCTTTCGCAGCGATTAGCCACTGAAAAAGTGGAAGACCTTGAAGGAAGAATCCAAGAAATTATTGAACAGGAACGAAACCGATTGGCCCGTGAACTGCATGATTCTGTCAGTCAGCAATTATTTGCTGCTTCGATGATGATGTCAGCAATCAACGAAACTAAACAGCAATCACCAGTAGAAAATGACCGCGAAGCAAAACAATTGAAATTAGTCGAAGAAATGATTCACCAATCACAGTTGGAAATGCGTGCCCTGCTTTTACATTTACGGCCCGTTGCCTTAAAAAATAAAACACTTCAAGAAGGAATTGAAGAGCTATTAATCGAATTATCACAAAAGGTTGAGATGGATATTAAATGGAAGACAGAGGTTTTTCCGTTAGATAAAGGAGTAGAGGATCATCTTTTCCGTATCCTCCAAGAGTCGATCTCAAATACGTTAAGACATTCGAAAGCCAATAAACTCGAAGTTCTGATGGTGAAACGGGATGATCTTGTCATCTTAAGGATTATTGATGACGGAATAGGTTTTAATGTAAACGAGATGAAAGCAGGTTCCTATGGAATGCAAAATATGCATGAGCGTGCAGTAGAAGTAGGCGGCACGTTAAAAGTAGTTAGTGTAAAAAATCAAGGAACAAGGCTGGAAGTGAAGGTTCCGGTGATGATTAATGGAGATGGTGCCAATGATTAGAGTCGTATTTGTTGATGATCATGAAATGGTTAGAATCGGAGTTTCTTCTTATTTATCAGCGCAGCCAGACATTGAGGTAGTTGGAGAAGCTGACGATGGAAAAAAAGGTGTGGAGCTTGCCCTCGAACTTCGCCCTGATATCATTCTAATGGATTTAGTGATGAAGGAAATGGACGGCATTGAAGCGACAAAGCAAATCATTGAACAGTGGCCGGAAGCAAAGGTCATTATCGTGACAAGCTTTTTGGACGATGAAAAAGTTTATCCTGCACTTGAAGCAGGGGCAACCAGCTACATGCTGAAGACCTCTAAAGCGGGTGAAATTGCGAATGCAGTCCGTGCTACATATCATGGACAATCGGTCCTTGAACCGGAAGTAACCGGAAAAATGATGGTGAAGATGCGTCAAAAAAATACACATTTGCCGCACGAAGACCTTACTACCCGTGAAATCGAAATATTATTATTAATGGCAGAAGGCAAAACCAATCAAGACATTGCTGATGAGTTATTTATTGCCCTCAAAACCGTCAAAACCCATGTCAGTAATATTTTGAGCAAGTTGAACGTCCAAGATAGAACGCAAGCGGTCATTTATGCATTTAAGCATTCATTAATTAAATAAATTTCGAATGTGCTGCCGACTAGCACTGTACATCAGTTTCCGTTTATTGATTGGATCGGATTATATCCAACCTGGGAAACGACGATTACACAGTTATTATTAGTCATGGTTATTGTTTTATTAACATGGATGATCAGAAAAAAAACAGTAATGGTGAACGTTTAAAGGGCTGCGAGCCCTTTTTTTCGTTCTCCTAAAAATTTTTCTCTAATAATCAAAGAACTTGTCTCATAAGTTTATAAAAGTGAGATGAGTATGGAGGAGAAAAAATTGGCTATTTATTATAAGGGGATCTTCTTTTTAGCTGTAGCTGCTTTTTTGGGGGAAGGTATTGAAGTTTTAGTAAATATGATTCTTGCTCGTGAGTTAGGACCACACGGACTAGGTCTGTATATGTCCATTTTGCCATCGATCTTCTTAATTGTGTTACTATCCAGCTTTGAGTTGCCTGTATCGATTTCAAAATTTATTGCTGAAAGGGAAGACCGTTATCACCGAAATATCCTTCATCATGCGATTACGATTACGATTGTGTTCTCGGCTGTCCTTTTTTTAGCAGCTACTGTAATCATTCCGTTTATTCCTGTGTTTGACAAATATCATCCATACGTAAGATGGCTTGTTTTGATCTTAATACCAATCATTTCCTTCACCTCCGTCGCGAGGGGATATTTTATGGGCAAGCAGCAAATGGGGAAAATAGCAGTCTCAAATTTTTTAAGGAAAACGATTCAACTTTCAGGACTGTTCCTCCTTTTCCGGTTCTTTGCTTTCGACACAGCTGAGTCAGTGTTAATCGCGATTGGTACGTTTATAGGAAGCGAGATAGTTGTGTTCCTTTATTTAATATACATGTTTATTATCCAATTTCAGCAATTGAAGCGACAACCATTTTCTAATATGAAACGCAAGGTAGTTCAGAAAAATCTAATGGCAGTTTCGATTCCAACAACAGGTCTTCGCTTGTTTTCTGCTTTTACTGGTGCAATACAGCCCTTTATCATTAAGGCAGCGTTGGTTCGTTCTGGCTTGAGCGATACATTAGCGACAGAGCAATTTGGAATGCTGATGGGGGTGGCCATTTCGATAGGCTTTTTTCCGGGTTTTATTGCTCACTCGTTAATGGTAGTTCTAATCCCAGCTGTGTCAAAGACACACGCAGAGGGTGATTACCAAAGGCTCCAAAAAATGCTTCAACAGGTGATGAAGCTAACCTTTGTATATGGGGTCGCATCCGTAGCTATTTTCTACTTCTTTGCACCAGAGTTAACGTCGCTATTTTTTAAATCAGAAACACCTGCCCTATTTTTACAATTGCTTTGGCCATTTTTCTTATTTCACTTTTTTATCATGCCGATGCAGGCCTTTTTGTTTGGACTTAATCTACTTAAAGAGACCTTCATTCATATCATTTGGTCGACGATCATCTCTTTTTCAATCATTCTATTGCTTGCAGCGATGCCTGAATGGAGAATGAATGGCGTTATTATTGGGATGAATACAGGCGCTGTTTTGCTAGCCCTCATGCATTATCTAACGATCTGCAAGAAAATTGGCGTCAGTATTTTTATGAAAGGCTTCATTCAAAATACTACTGAGCGATAAACTCCTGAGAAATTTTCTGTACAACTGTAGGGGGGAATGCTGTCAATTCCGTCTAATAGAATGTAGATCATTTTAAAGATGGAAAGGATGGAGAACATGCTTGCTGGAATTGTCCCATCATTTGAAGAAGTGGTAATGGAACATGGAAGATCCATTTATAAATATATTTTGTCTTTAGTGAAGCATAAAGAACTTGCAGAGGACATCTATCAAGAGGTATTACTCTCAGCTTATTTAGCATATCCTTCAATTAAAGAGCAATCTAAATACAAAGGATGGTTTTTTACGATTGCAATCAATAAATGCCGTGATTATTGGCGGAGGGAAAATAAATCTAAGCAATTTTGGAAGGAAGGAGTTTATTCCTATTCAGCCTCATTCGAACCAAGCGTCATTCCAGAAGAGGAAGTCTTACATAAATTTTCTGCTGAACAGATGGCTGAAAAGGTAAACCTATTACCGGAAATTTATCGTTATCCTATATATCTTTATTACTATCAAAATTTCTCACTCATTGAAATCGCGAAGAAAAGTAATCTGCCAATGTCGACAGTAAAAACCAGAATGAAAAGAGCGAAGGAGAGACTTCGCCCAAAAATGCAATCACTCGCATAATTGCTTCATTAAAGAATATTCTTTGCAAAGGAGAATGTTGAAGATGACAGGAAATGAAACAAAAAGGTCTCCGGTACAGTTACTTCCGTATATTTCAAAGCAATATTACAACCGTTATACGCCTATCGATCATGCGGTATGGCGTTTTGTCATGAAACAAAATCATTACTTTTTAAAAGATATCGCTCATCCCGCATATGTGAATGGCCTTAACGATTCAGGAATTAAAACTGAATCGATTCCAAAAGTAGATGACATGAATACCAGTCTAGCAAAAGTGGGCTGGGGGGCCGTCACGATTGCTGGGTTAATTCCTGGCACAGCGTTTTATGGCTTTCTTGCAAATTGTATTTTACCAATTGCAACGGAAATAAGAAAAATACAAAACATTGCCTATACCCCTGCACCGGATATGATCCATGAGGCAGCTGGACACGCGCCCATTTTATTAGATAAATCATATCGAGAATTTGTTAAGAAAATCGGCGAAATGGGAGCAAAAGCACTCTCCAGTAAAGAGAAGCTAGAGGTATTTAAAGCAGTTCGTCATTTAACGATTGTTGCCGAAGATCCAAATTCTACACCAGAGCAGGTTAAAGAGGCAGAAAAACTGGTAGCAGAAGCAAGAAAGAAGGTCAAAGGTCTATCAGAGGCCGATCAAGTTTCAAGGCTTTTTTGGTGGACGGTAGAATATGGATTAGTTGGTGACCTAAACAATCCGAAAATTTATGGAGCAGGCCTACTATCATCAGTAGGTGAGAGTCAAAGTTGTCTTACTGATGATGTCAAAAAGATCCCATTCTCAGTAGAAGAATGTATTAAGACACCATATGATGTCACAAAGCCGCAGCCGCAACTATTTGTTTGTAAGAACTTTGATGAACTGGCAGCGGCTATTGATCAATTTGCTTCTACCATGGCATTTCAAAAAGGTGGAACGGAAAGCCTAGAAAAAGCTTTGCAATCTGATAATCTCGCAACCTTTGTCTTCTCATCAGGGTTGCAAGTGACTGGCACACTAACAACGATATTGAAGGATGATAAAGGGGAAGCTGTTTATATCAGAACGAAGGGTCCTACAGCACTATCGCTGGATAAGAAACAATTAGAGGACCATGGCAGAGAGACACATCATAAAGGCTTTGGGACACCCATAGGAAGACTTGAAGGAAAGAAGGTAATTGAGAATTGCTCGCTTGATCAATTAAAGGATTTAGGCATTATTGAAGGAAGCGAAGCAGTATTAAAATTTGAAAGTGGTGTCAATGTAAAGGGGATCGTGAAAACTATTTTGTTGTCTGCAGGTAATCCGATTTTAATCTCATTTAAGGATTGCCAAGTAAAATTCAAGGATCAAGTCCTTTTTGAACCATCTTGGGGGACCTATGATATGGCGGTGGGAGCAGAAATAACCTCTGTTTTTGCAGGCGCGGCTGACCCGGACGGTTACTTTGACTGGCCAGCAATAGAGGAAACAAATGTTGTAGAGGAAACAGAAGTACAGCAGAATTGGAATCAACTAGAAAAGCTATATGAGGAAATCCGAAGTTTACGTGAGAGTCCGGTGTGGAATGAACAGAGTTGGTCCAGCTTGGAAAAAGTAATATCAACTTTAGATAAGCAGTACCCCAATGAGTGGTTAGTGAGGCTTGAAATACTAGAACTCTATAAGAAGCACAATGGCAGCCATCCCAACGTTAAGCGTATAACTGAAATGTTACTGAAAAAAAACTGGGAAAAATCAATAAAGCAGGTGATTCAGCGCGGATTCACGTTAATATATAATAGCTAAACGTAAAAGGAGCTTGGATACCCAAGCTCCTTTCTCATACTGTCTAGCTCTAGCGCCCAACGGCTAGTGGACTTCGCTCTCCGCCCTACGATAGGTCAACATCGGCTCGCTCCGCTCACCGTGTTTCCTTTATCTCAGTTGGAGCGCTCCAGTCCATATGCCGCTAAACGGACGCTTCCGCTTTTCTAGTTAATCCTTGCTTGAAAGAATCCCCAAAATACGAAGGATGCTGACGAAAAGGTTAATAAAATCCAAGTATAGGTTCAATGCCATCAATGGGACTTCTTCAGGTCTTACCCCGTAATGCTTCATTCGGCTGAAATCAAAGAGGACATACCCACTAAATACTAATACGCCGATAAAGGAGTAAGCAAGCATCCCTGTAGAGCCTAATGGAAAGAAGATATTAAAAATGGAAATGGCCACTAATGCAAGCAAGGCAGCAAGCAGGAATCCTCCTAAAAAGGAAAAGTTTTGTTTTGATTTAGTCGCATAAATTGCAACACCTGTAAAAACAACCGTTGTACTGGCGAATGCCATAACCACCACGTTTGCACCAGCAGTAGCTAAATAATAAGCTACGATAGGGTAAAGGGTTATTCCAGATATAAATGTAAAAATGTATAAGAATGAATAAGAAATCGCCTTTTTGCGTCTGAAAAAGAAGGCAACCATGAGCATGACAAATTCTAAAATAGCTAATGGCATAAATAGGCTAGATGGAACAAATACTCCTGCCATTGTACCCAAGAATGCAATCGCAAGCGAAAGGGCAAATGTTCGTAAAACAGATGGCAAAAATTCAGTAGATGTTTGAGTATACAAATTTTTCACCTCAAAAATTATTTATTACTAACATATACGAGGATATGGTCAAGATGTTTCATTTTTTCTTAAAAAATCTTTATCTTCTTTTAATAAATCGCGAATTTCTGCTAAAAGCTCTTCCGTTCGGTCCACTTTCGCAACAACCGCTGCTGGTTCCTCTTTCTTTTTAAATCGGTTTAGAAATTTCACAAATAGAAAAATTGAAAAAGAAATGATTAAGAAATCAACAACTGTTTGAATAAACTGTCCGTATTTTAATTTTCCATAGGCAAGATTAGAAAAATCAAAATCAACGCCTCCAATGATTACCCCAACTAAAGGCATAATTATATCGGCGACAAGAGATGAAACTATTTTTCCAAATGCTGCACCGATAATAACACCGACTGCTAAATCAATAACATTGCCTTTCATGGCAAACTGTTTAAATTCATTCCACATAAAAAACATCCTCCAAACTTTTTTTTATAGTTAGAAAAAAGAGCAGGAAGTCCTGCTCTTTTGTTCAGCGTTAAGCAAGTAAAAGTTATCTGAACTTAGATAACTTCTAGCTCAAGTGCTCCAGGCCATACGCCGCTGAACAGGGCGCTTTAGCTTCCTTATTAAAAAGCCCAGTTTCCGCCTCGAAATACGGGTTCTGTTTTGCCATCAGCGGTGATTCCATCGATGTCCATCTCCGTGGAACCAATCATGAAATCAACGTGGGTGATACTTTCGTTCAGACCGTTCTCTTTCAATTCTTCGGAAGACATTTTCTTGCCGCCTTCAATACAAAAAGCATAGGCACTGCCGATCGCTAAATGGTTTGAGGCATTTTCATCAAACAATGTATTGAAGAAAAGGACATTTGATTGGGAAATGGGTGAGTTATATGGTACAAGTGCAACCTCCCCAAGATAATGTGAGCCTTCGTCTGTATCGACAAGACGCTTAAGGATTTCTTCGCCTTCTTCGGCTTTTACCCCAACAATTTTTCCATTTTCGAACGTAATCGAAAAGCGGTCAATAATATTTCCACCATAGCTTAAAGGCTTTGTGCTAGCAACTGTTCCATTAACACCTGTTTTATAAGGAACAGTGAACACTTCTTCTGTCGGCATGTTGGCCATAAACTCGAAGCCTTTCTCATTTACACTGCCTGCGCCCACCCAGATGTGTTTTTCAGGAAGTTCAATTGTTAAATCTGTACCAGGAGCTGTGTAATGGAGCTTTTGGTATCTTTTTTCATTTAAATAATGAACTTTTTCATGAAGGGTCTCATCATGGTTTTTCCAAGCTTCTACTGGATTTTGAACGTCTGCACGCACGGCTTTGAAAATCGCATCCCAAAGTTTGCTTACTTGGTTTTCAGCAGGCTCATCCGGGAAAACTTTAGCTGCCCATGCCGGCGCGGCAGCTGCAATAACAGTCCAACTCACCTTATCTGATTGTGCTGCCTTCCGGTACTTCGCCAGTGCTTTTCCAGCAGCTTTATTGAAGTTGGCAATCCGTTCTGGATTCACGCCTTTTAGCAAATCAGGGCTAGTGGAAATAACCGACATAAAGGCAGCGCCTTGATCTGCTAGATCTTCCATTTCTTTGGCACGCCAAACAGGGTACTCAAGGAATGCCTCCTCGGGAGCTAAGTCATATTTTGTTCTCGTAACGGTATCGTCGTTCCAGTTAACGATGACATTTTGTGCACCAGTTTCGTATGCCTTTTTAACAATCAGACGAACAAATTCGGCCGCATCTAAGGTGGCGTTTACGACTAAGGTTTGACCCTTCTGAACATTTACGCCCACTTTAACGGCTAGTTCAGCATATTTTTCAAGGTTTTTTTGAAATTCACTCATATGTACGTCTCCTTTTCTTCTGAATCTTCCTTTATTGTAGCGTTTCCAATTGTAAAAAGAAACTGAAAGCCATTACGCAAAAGGATACCTGATAAAAACAAAAAAACAGTAAAGATTTTCATC
The DNA here is from genome assembly GCF_041106275.1 of Neobacillus sp. BF23-41. Taxonomy (NCBI): domain Bacteria; kingdom Bacillati; phylum Bacillota; class Bacilli; order Caryophanales; family Bacillaceae; genus Neobacillus; species Neobacillus sp. BF23-41. The sequence goes on along the minus strand of NZ_JBGBPR010000015.1, from coordinate 99,670 downwards.
TTTACTGTAACTTACTGCCGTATACTTTTATATTTAAATAAACACCTGCGGAAAATAGGACTAAAAATGTAATAATTCCTGACAATGAAGTTGGAGCCATGAACTGGGATAATTCCATTGTTTCCACCGCCCTTATAATATTAACTTTTGTAAGTTAATTATAATACAAATTAGGCAAATGTGAACATTTTAGTACAATTTTTTATGAATTATTGACCCTTTTTTACATCTGTGTTCCTATTTTTTGCTTTTCAAACGAATAAAACATTACCCAATACATCCCAGCACTTGAAAGAGCAAGAATCGCTATGACGGAAAATGTCCAACCATAACCAAGCAATACCGTCAGTGGAATGGCAAGCGGTGCAATGGTACGGCTGATTGTAAATCGTAAGCTAGCAGCCGCGAAATATTGACCTCGCATATGCTCAGGAGCAAGTCTCGACACAAAGCTTTGCTGGAGCCCAGCCCCCATTAATTCAGCGAAGGTGAAAACCGCCATGGCAACCATTAACCCCCAAATCCACGTGGTTTGACTAAAAAGAATAATGGAAATGGCGTAAACAACAGACGAGAGAACAAATACATTCCGTTCATAATATTTACTCATCCACTTTGTGACGATAACGGTCAACAGTGCAACGAGGAAACCATTTTCCGCGAGCACCAATCCAAATGCCTGCTCACCATTAACCGAAAACGTCCAATTCCCTAATGAAAAAAGACTTTGAGATTCGAAGACATCCTTTATATAAACTGGAATTAATAAGTCCAATTGCATAAATGTTTGCCCAGCTAATACCCCAGCAAGAATAAAGAGCAGAAAGGTTTTATCACTAACAATCAGTGAATAATCCTTCAGTTGATTTTTTAAAAAGTAATACCATTTCTCGTCAGGCGAAAATGCGTTATTTTTAACTGGAACCGTTTCTCGAATCCATTTGGCTAATATAAGTCCCAAGGAAATACATACTATCCCAGCTACAAGTAAGAGTTGGAACCGGTAATGAACATAAAAAATAGCACCTAGAATAGGGCCAATCACAACTGCAATATTAATAGATGTATAAAAAATAGCAAACACATTACTTCGGTCTTTTTCATCGACAACATCTGCTACCATCGCTTGACTGGCTGGCCAGTAAAAAGAACCGAACACACCGGCCACTGCAAAGGCTGCAAACCCCATCCATGGGGATTGAAACCAGGGGGAACTTGCGAAGGCAAAGGCTATAAACGAAAGTCCCTGACCGATAGCGGACAAAACCATCATTCGCTTCCGCCCGAACCGGTCGGCACAGTATCCGCCCATAAGGTTAGCCAATACAGAAAAAATTTGTGAAAAAACTAGTAATAATCCTGCTTTACTTTTACCGAACTCTTCTGCAAAATAAATCGTTAAGAAAGGAAAAAACATCCAAAAGGTAATGTTCATCATCCCTTCGCTAAACAGGCGAACTTTTAAATTAGGATCCCAATCCCTAATCCTCATACATTGTCCTCGTTTCTAAATTTTTGACCGTACCATCATACTTTCTAACTGGAAGAACATACAGCAGAAATGGTAAGCACATGGATTGTGCTTACCATTATGGTTAGTCTTGATTTTTTAAGGCTTGTTTCAGTAAATCACCTAAGCTTGTTCCAAAATCCTCTTTTTGCGTATATTTCTGGACAAGTTTTTGTGCTTCTTTCTTATTGACTGCTTTTTTCTTGTCTTCTGCTTTTTCAACTACATTGCATCGGCGGCATTGGAAGTAGGCGCCTGCTTTCCCGTCATGAATCTCCATTTTTTTATGGCACTGTGGACAGCGTCGATTTGAAAGCTTCGGATCCTTTCTTTTCCGGTAAGAACACTCAGGACTTGAGCAAACAAGAATTTTCCCATCCTTTGTATTTCTTTCCTTTAAGAATTCGTTACATTCTGGACATCTCGAGCCGGTTAAATTGTGAGCCCGGTACGTTTTGTCACTCGTTTTTATTTCGGAAACCAGCTGCTCTGTTTGACGTCGAATTTTTTGTAAAAAGGCTTTTGGGTCCGCCTTTCCTTTTGAGATTCGTTCCAGTTCCTGCTCCCATTTGGCCGTCAATTCTGGTGATTTTAATTCATCATTGACAAGGTCGATTAGTTGTTTGCCTTTTTTCGTTGGATGGAAGCGCCCATTTTGCCGTTCAACAACTTCTGTTTCCACAAGTCTTTCAATAATTTCTGCTCTGGTTGCTGGGGTTCCTAAACCGAATTTCTCCATTTGAGCTAGAACATCCGCTTCAGAATAACGCTGCGGTGGTTCGGTCCATTTTTGGTTGATGGAGCTATTTTTAACCGTAAAGGACTGACCTTGGGCTAATTTTTGCAGGCCAGTTACAGCATGTTCAGTATCTTCTTTTCCTAAGACTTTCTTAAAGCCCAAATCGATTACATTTGTTTCTTTTGCTGTAAATGTCTCACCTTCTACCTTGAAGGTAGCCTGAATGGTTTCATATTCATAAGCAGGTAAAAACAAGGCTAAGAAACGTCTGGCAATGATATCGTATAGTTTTCTTTCATCTGAATCGAGTTCACTAAGATTCAGCCGTTGTTCCGTAGGAATAATGGCATGGTGATCCGATACCTTGTCATTGTTAAAAACGCGTTTGGCAAGCACAGTACCCCTATTTGCAAGAAGAGGGCGGACTTCATCTCTATATCCAGAAGCCATTCCTTGCAGGCGGTCTGTCATTGTGTTCATCATATCTGTTGTTAAATAGCGTGAATCGGTTCTTGGATAAGTAACTAATTTGTATTGCTCGTAAAGACGCTGTAAGACGGTCGAAGTCTTTTTTGCAGAAAAACCAAATCGCTTATTGGCATCACGCTGTAGCTCTGTTAAATCATAGGGTAGAGGCTGTGGCTCTGATTTTTTCTTTCGCTCAATTTTTTCAAGCACAGCTTTTTTTCCATTGATTTTCGATTGGATCGCTACTGCTTTTACATTATCGAAAATGCGCTTTTCATTGTCTCGTTCCCAATCAGTTGAAAGCGGGCCGATTTCTGCCCGAATTGTCCTATATTCCTTTGGTACAAAGGATTGAATCTGCTGCTCACGCTCAAGAACAAGTGCAAGCGTAGGGGTTTGAACCCGACCCGCAGATAGAGGATCCTTGTATTTGGTGGTCAATGCTCTTGTCACATTTAGACCAATTAACCAATCAGCCTCTGCTCGGCAAACTGCTGAATGGTAGAGGTCCTCAAACTGTTTGCCTGGTTTTAATTGTTTGAACCCATCCTTTATAGCCTTATCTGTTTGTGAAGAAATCCATAATCTTTTTAGAGGTTTGTTCCAGTGGAGCTTTTCAAGTATCCAGCGGGCAACCAGTTCGCCTTCACGACCTGCATCCGTTGCAATGATACATTCGTTAATATCTTTCCGTTTGGCTAACGCTTCAATGGCTCGGAATTGATGGTTTGTTTGCTTCATGACCATCAAGCCCATTTTTTGTGGAATGATCGGTAAATCTTCCAAATTCCATGTTTTATATTTCGTGTCATAATGCTCGGGCATTTTTAATTCGATTAAGTGTCCAAGGGCCCATGTGACAATATATTGATTGCCTTCCATATAGCTTTTATGTTTTTGATTGCAGCCAAGGACACGAGCAAGTTCACGAGCCACACTTGGCTTTTCTGCAAGTACGAGAGATTTCATAATTACTCCTTTCGGGTAAATCCAATTTGACCTTTTTATAGTATAACGGAACTTTCCTTTATTTTAAATCGTTGTAGCTCATACGCCGCTAAACCGGCGATTCCGCTTTTCATTATTATCTTACTAAAGTGTTATCGTGCTAAAATTCAGAAAATTTAATTGACAGATAAGCTTTTCATCACATACAATAATTATCAAATAGATAGTTAAAGAATGGAATGATCCCATGAGACATCTAATAATATTCAATCAATTAATCATAGAAGAGGCTGGACTCCAAATCAAATAGATTCGGAATCCAGCCTCTTTCTTTATTATACTACAGTGGTAGAGGAGAGAGACAATATGATCACACTTACAGGTGGAAGCTTAACGTTAGAGCAGATGAAAGATGTATTATATGGCAAGCAAAAGGTTAATGCTTCAGACAAGAGTATGGAAGCTGTCAAGAAGAGCCGTGAAGCAGTAGAAAGAATTGTTTCAGAATCAAAGGTAGTTTATGGAATTACGACTGGATTTGGAAAATTCAGCGATGTACTTATCGATAAGAATCATGTTCAAGACCTGCAGCTTAATTTAATTCGTTCCCATGCGTGCGGGGTAGGTGAACCTTTTCCGGAAATTGTTTCTAAAGCCATGGTCCTTCTTCGGGCTAACGCACTACTAAAGGGCTTTTCTGGAGTCAGACCTATTGTCATTGAAAAGTTATTAGAGTTAGTGAATAAAGATATCATTCCTGTCATCCCACAGCAAGGTTCCCTTGGTGCGAGCGGTGATTTAGCCCCACTTTCTCACCTTGCCTTAGTTCTAATTGGGGAAGGAGAGGTATTTTACAAAGGTAAGCAAATCGATGCTTTTGATGCGCTCCAGTTAGAAGGGATTTTACCCGTAACCTTGGAAGCAAAAGAAGGTCTAGCTCTAATTAATGGTACTCAAGCGATGACAGCAATGGGTGTTATTGGTTACTTGGAGGCAGAACAGTTAGCACATGAAAGTGAGCTGATTGCTGCAATGACAATGGAAGGGTTAAACGGAATTATCGATGCATTTGCAGAAGAAGTTCATGTCGCAAGGGGATACAAACAGCAGATTGATACAGCAGCGAGAATTCGTCGTTATTTAAGCGATAGTTTATTGACAACACAGCAGGGCGAGTTACGGGTTCAGGATGCTTATTCTCTCCGCTGCATTCCACAAGTTCACGGGGCATCTTGGCAGGCCTTGGATTATGTGAAAGAAAAATTAGAGATCGAAATGAATGCTGCAACGGATAATCCATTAATTTTTGATGATGGAGAAAAGGTGATATCTGGTGGGAACTTCCACGGACAGCCCATAGCTTTTGCGATGGATTTTATGAAGATTGCCGTAGCGGAACTAGCAAATATCTCGGAAAGACGAATTGAAAGATTAGTCAATCCACAGCTAAATGATTTACCGGCTTTCCTAAGTCCTGAACCTGGTTTGCAATCGGGTGCAATGATTATGCAATATGCGGCAGCAGCGCTTGTTTCAGAAAATAAAACACTCGCACATCCTGCCAGTGTCGACTCGATTCCCTCTTCCGCAAATCAAGAGGATCATGTAAGTATGGGAACAATTGCTTCTAGGCATGCTTATCAAATTATCCAGAACGCACGCAGAGTTATCGCAATTGAACTAATTTGTGCCATGCAGGCGGTTGAAATTCGCGGGATCGAAAAAATGGCATCTCATACCAGGTTTTTTTATGATAAAGGCCGCGAACAGGTAGCTTCGATTAAACAAGACAGGGTGTTTTCCAAGGACATCGAAAAAGCAGCTAATTGGCTTAAAACAATTGAATTTTCACATTTTATTAGAAATTTAAGTATGGAAAAAGGCCAATTCTAGGATATAAAATATAAAAAGGCGTGAGTGCTCACGCCTTTTATTCTGTCTGGTCATTTAGTAAACGAGCAGTATCTCCTCGATATTCATCCTCATCTTCCACTCGATTTTTAAAGGCTTCCCTTACCACTAAAAATTCTTCGTCCCCAATTGCTTGTTTCGCATGCTTTTCCGTTAAACTGTCTTTTGGAAAATTACCTGGGTGGTTTTTCTTTTTATGTTCAAAATGTTCTCCACGTGCCAAATTCAACACTCCTTTCGTCATCAAAAGTAGCATTCCCTGATTGGAGTGAAAATAATTACTATTAAAAAAGAAAAAGCCGTCTGAAAGTGGAATCTATAAATAGATTCACTCTTCACCAGCTTTATCTTTTGGGGGATCTGGTTTACACATGCGGTCTAATACATACCCAGCAAACACAATAAACGCAATCGGAATGGAAAAGTTTAATACATGAATAAGGGTCATCGCAATGCTTCACCACCATTATTTTGAATATTAACAATATTAAGTTTATTATTATGTTGTTTAATTATATGCTGATTGTCACAGTTTAGACAAATATTAAAGTCATATCAATTGTAAAATTAATTTAGTTTCCACAAGGAAATAAAGAAATGGCAAGGAATTTCGTCTAAAGCTCAAGACCTTAGACATGGAACATCAAAGGAGTTAGGCAGTAATTGGGATATTTTTGTAGATATATGGCATAATTTGTTAGAAAAAAATGTGTGAAAATTTAAATAATACGACAAATTACAACACCGTACTAAAATAGCACTAGATATAATATCAATAAGGATTAAGTAAATCGACCTATCACAAAAGAACGATTGGCTAATACAGTCATACTTAAGTTGTATTAGTTCAGAAAAAGGCAAACCTGTTGAAAAGCAGGGACGCAAAGCCGAGGATCTAAGGCAGGTTTAACTTGTTACGATGGCCGGGCTACCTGGAATACACAATGTATTTTAGGAGTGAGAAAAATGATTATTACAAAAAGTGAAGTAGAAGTAATCGATCAAGAATGGATGGACCTCATATTAGAAGCAAAAGACTTGGGATTATCCATAAAAGCAGTTCGTGAGTTCCTTAGCCAACAAGAAGTAATGAGTTAATCACGGAACGACAGTATACATAAATAAAAAAGCATTCTACAAAATGGGAGTATTTGTAGAATGCTTTTCTTTTTTCAAATTGAAAAAGACCTTTTAAAAAGCAGGTTATTATTTATCGTCGTTTTGATTAATACGCCACTTGTTAAATTCAAGAAAATCACGAAATTGTTCTTTGGAAACACCAGAATTCATTGCATCTTTGACAAGGTTCATCCAATCAATGTCTAATTCCGCTTTATTGACTTCTTCATGTATTAAATGATCAACAGGAATATTTAAGACAACTGCAATTTTTTCAAGAAACTTTATAGAAGGATTCTCTTGTTTGTTATTTTCAAGGTTACTTAAATAAGATTTTGCCACTCCTGCTTGAGCAGCAAGTTCGGAAAGTGACATTTTCTTTTCTAAGCGAAATTTTTTTACGCGATCACCGATCATAATTCTCACACACCTAATTATTATTCACTTTACATTAATTCTATCAAAAGGAATAGAAAAGTACCATATTAAGAACAAAGGAATATGAACAAAAATATGAACTTTGAGAAAAAGTTTCACCATATAAAGTATTTTTGAAAAATTAACAGGATAGGGTTAATATTAATAGTGTTGCCAATAGTGGTTAATTGTATAATTCACTAAAAGTTTTTGCTTTTAGACGGATAACAATTATGAATATTATACATAAAAATAAACAAAAAGGAAGGGGACCCTCCTAAAATGATTGTCCTTAAATCACAACGTGAAATTGAAGCAATGAAAAAAGCAGGAGAAATACTTGCAGCTTGTCATAAAGAAATCGGAAAATTAATCAAACCAGGTATAACCACTTGGGAAATCGATGTATTTGTTGAAGAATTTCTTAAGAAAAATGGAGCGACACCAGAACAAAAGGGTTATAAGGGTTATGAATATGCAACCTGTGCAAGCATAAATGACGAAATATGTCATGGCTTCCCAAGGAAGGAACCTTTAAAAGATGGGGACATTGTGACAGTGGATATGGTTGTCAATTACAATGGTGCTTTGGCTGATTCCGCCTGGTCTTATGCAGTAGGAAAGGTATCTGAGGAAACCGAACGTCTATTAAATGTTACAAAGGAAGCACTCTATAAAGGGATTGAACAGGCGATTGTCGGCAATCGAATTGGGGATATCGGACACGCAATTCAAACCTATGTTGAAAGCGAAGGTTTTTCTGTTGTTCGAGACTTTATTGGCCATGGGATTGGAGCAGTGATACATGAGAAGCCGGATGTTCCACACTACGGGCTGCCAGGAAAAGGCGCAAGAATTAAAGAAGGTATGGTCTTTACAATTGAACCCATGGTTAATGTAGGAAGATACCAAACGAAGATGGACAACAATGGCTGGACAGCAAGGACCATTGATGGGAAATATTCAGCACAATACGAACATACACTTGCGATTACAAAGGATGGACCTGTCATATTAACTGAACAGGAATAAAAACAAACCCGTTATTTGCAATAACGGGTTTTTAGCTTATTTTTTTCGGAGGCTTCCAAGCTCTTCTACTAAGGCCTGCATTTCATTAGGACTAAATGAATTCTTTCTAAGTACCATATCATAAATCTCTTTTAATTCCTCATACATTTCTTCATCAAAATGCGAAGGTTTTATGGCTCCAAGGTTTAGGACCTTTAGCTTTTCCTTAATTTGTTCAATCATATATTCGACATTCTCAATCGATTTTTCTGATAAATTCATTTGGTTCACCCTTTCCGCGAGTTAATATGTCCATCTTTTCATGTTGAAAATTATATGTCAATACAAAATTCCTAGGGAAGACTCCCAATTTAGTAAACCAAAAAAAATGGATAAAAATATCAGTCGGACTTGCGTGGCCATCCTCTATGAAGCAAAATAAATGAAAGAGGGTTTTGGTATTATTATCATCGGGTATTATTAATGATAATAATAATTATGATTAAGGGAGACGTTAACATGACAAAGAAAAATCAATTTTGGCGCGGGGTGTTACTTGGAGCACTTGCTGGCGGAGCAATCAGCCTTTTAGATAAACAAACACGTGAAGTGATGAAAGAAAACGTACAAAAAACTACTACTAAGGTTACCTATATCATGAAAAATCCAGGAGAGATTACTGATAAGGTGAAGGAAACTGCAGAAAAATTAAAGACAACCGTTAAGCAGGTCAGTGAGGATATATCTTATATAACCGATAAAGTGGAAGAGTTACGGGATATAACTCCTCAGGTAACGGACATTTTAAAAGAAACGAAGGATACCTTCACAAAAAGTGACGAAGAAATCCTTTTAAATGAAGTATTAGGTGAAGAAGAAAAAATCCAATAAAAAGGAGGATGGAAATGGAAAAGGTGGGGAATGTTCGCTCATCTTTATTAAAATTACTTTGGCACCGGATCGATGAAGATGATTTACCTGGATTAAGTGCACAGCTAGCATATTATTTTCTATTGTCCCTGTTTCCGCTCCTGATTGTTTTATTTACACTCCTTCCATATATTCCAATTCCCCATCAGGATATGCTTGGGATCGTAAGGGATTTTGCGCCTGTCGATGCCATGGACCTAATTGAAAAAAACGTCCATGACATAATGAATCATCGGAATGGCGGGTTGTTATCGTTCGGGATTATCGGTACGATTTGGTCGTCATCGAACGGTATTAATGCGATTGTGAAGGCATTTAATAAGGCATATAATGTAAAGGAAAGTCGCTCGTTTATTGTCTCAAGAGGGATGGCCATTCTTTTAACTTTTGGAATGATTTTTGTTTTAATTCTGGCGATTGTCCTTCCTGTATTCGGCAGAGAAATAGGTGTTTTTTTATTTTCTCAAATGGGCTACACGACAGAATTTATTAAGGTATGGGATACATTAAGCTGGCTGGTTAGTGCGATTATTTTGTTTCTTATTTTTACAGGATTGTATTGGATTGCACCGAACGTAAAAATAAAATGCCGTAGTGCCTTTCCAGGGGCAGCTTTTGCTACCGTGGGCTGGATTATTTCCTCGATTGGATTAACATTTTATGTTGGAAATATCAGTAATTATTCGCTCACCTATGGCAGTATAGGGGCAATTATTGTCTTAATGATTTGGTTATACATATCGGCATTTATTATTATATTAGGTGGAGAAATTAATGCTTTTTATAGTGAAAAGAATCGTAAGAATTGCTAATAGTTTCCTTCATGAAAATAGCCCATCTGTACAAACTAAGATAGAAGGCTAACTAACTTCAGGGAGGTTCTTATTATGACAAAGAAGACCAAAAAAGATGGCGGTACAAAGCAAAAAGGTAAAGGTAGTAAAGGAAATAAAACTTCGGGGTCTGCGAACGGCTCGAATGGCTATCACTAATGGGTTAAATCCCATATAAAAATAAAAAGACCGGATGAATGTTCATCCGGTTTTTCACTATTTAAGCAATCGAAGACTATTTAGAATGACTAAAATGGTACTGCCTTCATGACCGATTACTCCATATGGCAAATCGAGCATCTGAAAGAAATTCGATGCGATCAAGATCATGATTACAGTTATGGAGAAAACAACATTTTGTTTAATGATTCTATTCATGCGTTTGGAAAGATCGATGGCCTCGGCAATTCGCGGCAAATCATTTTTCATGAGGACAATATCAGCTGTCTCAAGGGCAACATCAGTTCCTCCGCCCATGGCAATACCGACATTGGCAATTGCTAGTGCGGGTGCATCATTAATCCCGTCCCCTACCATTGCCACAGTTTTATACTTTTCTTTTAAATCCTTAAGTTTTTCTACTTTTACCTCAGGTAAGCATTCGGCAAAAAATTCATCTACATGGCTTTCAGAGGAAATCGCTCGTGCTGTTTTTTCACTATCCCCAGTAAGCATGACCGTATGAATACCTTGCTTTTTTAAATGATCAATGGCAAGTTTTGTTTCCTTGCGAACTACATCCTTCATGGCAATGATCGCACTCAGTTCACCATTTATTTCAATGTAGACAAGTGTATTGCCAAGACTTGCAAGATCCTTTGCCTTACCTTCAGCAAACTTGTCAACATGATTATTGCCAATAAAGGCAGCCTTACCAATTTTCCACTGCTCACCGTTAATTGTCGCTTTAACGCCCCAGCCTGGTACATCTTCAAGACTTTCTGGATAAAGGAGATCCTTATCAATGCTCAATTTAACATAATTCACAATCGCGGTTGCAAGCGGATGGTTAGAATGGCTTTCAATTGAAGCTGCTTTCCAAATAAGGTCCTTTTGATCAAGACCTTCCTTAACAATCACTTCGGTTACTTCTGGTTTCCCTTTGGTAAGTGTTCCCGTTTTATCAAATGCGATGGCCCCTAGATGGCTTAAATTTTCAAGATGAATCCCACCTTTAACCAATATCCCATGTCTCGCTCCATTTGATATGGCGGATAAAGTGGCCGGCATAATAGAAGCAACAAGGGCACATGGGGATGCAACCACCAATAATATCATTGCTCTGTAGAAGGCTTCTTGCCAACTCCAGCCTAACATAAAGTGTGGGAGGAAAAACATTAATAAAACAACGGATAGGACTACTTTTACATAGGTTCCTTCAAAACGTTCAATAAACTGCTGTGAGGGTGATTTCTCGCTTTGAGCTGATTGAACAAGCTGTATGATCTTGTGGAAGAGGGTATCATGACTCGCTTTTGTCACTTTAACAGTAATTGAACCAGTCATGTTAACGGTGCCCGCGAAAACATCCTCCTCTGTTCCTTTTGAAACAGGCATGGATTCACCAGTAATAGCTGCTTCGTCGATATTCGTTTGTCCTTTGATGATGATTCCATCAGAAGGGACTCGTTCCCCAGGCTTAATTAAAATAAAATCACCGACACGAAGCACTGAAACAGGAACCTTTTTTTCATAACCACTTGAGATGAGCAAGGCTTCTTCGGGCTGAAGCTTCATTAAAGAGGAAATTTCCTTGTGGCTTTTATTCATGGTATAGGTTTCTAATGCTCCACTTACAGCAAAAATGAAAATTAGAACGGCACCCTCTGTCCAGTAACCAATAATTGCTGAACCTATGGCAGCAAAAATCATTAGCATTTCCACATTTAATTCTTTATTTTCATAAGTGGCTTCAATGCCTTCTTTAGCCTTGGCAAACCCGCCAATTACAAATGCCAGCAGGTAAGCAATAATGGAATCTGCTCCATCTCCGTACTTATCCAATAACCAGCCAGTAGCAATGAATCCACCGCTTAATCCAGCAGCAATCAATTCTGCATGCGGTTTGATTTTTTCTAAAAAACCTACTTTGTGAATACTCTTTGTTAAAGTCTTTGCTTCTGAATTCATAGGATCTCCCCTCTCAATTTCCTAGTTGATAAGAATAATCAAAATCAATCCCCTTAAAAAATACGAAAGCTGTCATCAAAGGGATGACAGCAACAATTCTTAATTTTATCTTTATTTTCTTTCATCTTACCACATATTTTATGCATTAGATATGAATTTGCTCCACAATCGTGGATTAAGAATTTAGTTGTTCAAAAGCCAAGTAAGTCTTTTTTCCAAAAGCAAAAATGATAATTGATAAGATCAAAAGCATTGTACTAATGATATAGAAGAAACTCACATTTTCTGTGAATTTAATGAACAATCCCCCGATGATTGGACCACTTAGGCTGCCTAGACTAAAAAAAATGCCGCATAACAAATTTCCTGTCGATAGCAAGTTCTTTGGAACTAAATCTGTCATGTAACTAATGCCAAGCGAAAAGGTCGAACCGACTATCATCCCAGAAATGAGGAAAGCTACAAACAGCCCAATAAAGGAATGTTCAAAAAAACTTGCAGCTGTAAAACTGAAAAAACCAAGAAAAAGAATAGTTATTAAGATATTTTTGCGCCCATACTTATCACTTATAATTCCTAACGGAAGCTGGGTAATAATACTGCCGATTGCAAATGCAGATAACACCATTGAAACACTGGATACATCTATATTCATTCTTAATGCGTAGACAGGAAAACTTCCGTTTAAGGAGGATTCTAAAAAACCGTAAGAGAATGGGGGTAAGAAAGCAACCCATCCAAATTTTAATGCCTTTCTAAACTGCTTGATTGTGGCTAGGAATGAATTGATCCCAACTTCTTGTTCAGGCAGTTCATTTTTAAGAGTAAAAACAAAGACCCAGCCAATAAAACATAAAATCGAGGAAACAATAAAGGGCAGTGATTGATTTACGTTTACTAATGGTGTCATTAATGGCACGGAGGCAAAACCAATCCCAAAGAACAGACCATACAGAGAAATATTACGTCCCCGCTTTGCAGCTGGGGAGGAGGAAGTAATCCAAGTCTGTGTGGCAAAATGGAGGGAATGGTCGCCAATGCCAATCAGTAATCGGAGAGCAAACCAAAACCAAAATGTCTCCCATAATGGAAATAAAGCAAGTGAAACAATTACGAGCCCGCCACCATAGATAATAACCGGTTTATAACCGTATTTTCTGAGAGGCATTTCCATGAAAGGGGACACAAGTAGAATTCCAATATAAAGTGCTGTAGCATTTAAGCCATTTAAAGAAGGTGAAACGCCACTTTTTTCAAAAATTACTGCGATGAGTGGCAACAGCATGCCTTGCGAAAAACCAGATATGGCAACAATACTAACAAGAATCCAAAAACGAAGGTTATTAATATTCATAGAACTTCCTCATTCAAATATTTTTAAATAGTTCCTAAATGATGGTAACGAGAAAATCCGCCATTTGCAAGTGAACAAACTCTCTAGACTTTTATGATTAGTTTAGGTAAATTAGGGTAAAAAAGGAAAAAATATTTAAAGGAGAAAGCCTAGGTACATAATAAATAGAATTTGGAGGGAATACGGTGAACAAGATTTTTATGCTTATGACACTTATTGGGGTGCCACTTTCAGTTATTGGCTCACTCATGCATTGGTCAAATATCATCTTATTTATAATTTATTGCTTAACAATAGTTGCACTAGCCAGTTTTATGGGGAGGGCAACAGAAAGTCTCGCAATTGTTGCTGGCCCGCGAATAGGAGGATTATTAAATGCAACCTTCGGAAATGCGGTTGAGCTTATTATTTCTATCTTTTCGTTGAAGGCAGGACTTGTTGGTATTGTTCTTGCCTCATTAACGGGTTCCGTGTTAGGCAATTTACTACTTGTGGCAGGCCTATCTTTCTTTATTGGAGGATTAAAATTTAAGAGGCAGACATTTAATGTGTACGATGCACGTCACAATTCGGGACTGCTTATGTTTGCTGTTATAATCGCCTTTGTTATTCCAGAGGTTTTTTCGATGAATATGAATGAGACAAAAACACTTTCCTTAAGTGTCGGCATATCAGTCATTTTGATTGTCCTTTATCTAGCGGCCTTATTTTTTAAGTTGGTTACCCATCGAGGCGTGTATCAGCCCAGTACTGAAAAAGTGGCTCATGAGGAAGAAGTACCAGAATGGGGTAAAGGAAAGGCCATCGCCGTTCTTTTCATCGCTACATTGGCGGTCGCATACATTTCGGAGCGTCTTGTTCATACCTTTGAATATGTAGGCGATACTCTTGGTTGGTCTGAATTATTTATCGGAGTAATTATCGTTGCAATTGTTGGTAATGCAGCAGAGCACGCTTCGGCTATAGTGATGGCATTTAAAAACAAAATGGATATTGCTGTGGAAATCGCAATTGGTTCTACCTTACAAGTGGCTATGTTCGTCTTACCTGTCCTTGTTCTGGTCTCTCTTTTCTTTGATACCACGATGCCGCTTCTTTTCAGCTGGCAGGAATTAATTGCAATGGTTTCATCGGTGCTCCTTATGGTTGTCATTTCCAACGATGGAGAATCCAATTGGTTTGAAGGGTTAACTTTACTGGCAGCCTATTTGATTATGGGAATTGGTTTTTACTTACTCTAATTTACATAAAAGAGACTCTAAGCCTAATGGATTAGAGTCTCCTTTGAACTATATACTATTTTTAAATTCTTCCATGTACGGAGTTAATCATCTTGCATGGACTATCATAATAAAATAACTTTTTTGTAGGGTTAAGTATCAATCGCTTTTCTTTGGGCCATCAATCACCAACCTTCATGTTTATTTAGATACATGAACACGAGTGTTGAATCTCATATAAGACGGGAATCCCAACCTCCTTAATATTAATTAGGTAAATGGATAGCAGATTGATTACAGCCCTCCTTACTTGATAGATTAAGTATATTATATAATGAAATTGTAATTTTGTAAATGTTCTGATTATTACATTTATGTTACTTTTCCCCTAAAAGGAGCCACAAATGAAATTATTAATTAGGTTTTTATTTTTTATTTTAGGTTTGGCTATTATGACTTTCGGAGTATGTATGACAATTGAAGTAGCCGATATAGGTGTAGGAGCATGGGACGCACTTAATGTAATCCTAACTGAAAAGGTTGGGTTATCAGTGGGAAAATGGGTGATGATTGATGGAGCGGTTTTAGTCATCGTTGTTTCTCTTTTATTAAAAAAAAGACCGGATCTGCTTTCATTACTAACTATTATTATTATTGGTTCTTTAGTCGATTTTTGGCTAGGTACTGTTTTTGAATTATTTGAAGTCAACGAACTTTTGGGGAAAATCGGAATGTTATTGATGGGCATCTTGATTATTGGATTTGGTGCATCCATTTATATCCAAGCTAAATTCCCGCAAAGTCCAATCGATAATTTTATGTTGGCAATCAAGGAACGTTTCCGTGTTAATTTAATGGTAGCGAAAACGATTGGTGAAATTACAGCCTTAATTCCAGCATTTTTTCTGAATGGACCTATTTCATACGGGACCATTATTATCACTTTTACCGTAGGTCCTGCCATTCAATTATTTTTTCCATTTTTTGAAAAATTAATGGTCCGTCTTCAGGCGAAATATTGAAATTACTTGCTTGGATGGATAAAATTTATCAACTCCGAAAAAACTACTAGCAGACTGATTAATGCTATTAGTGAAGGGAGTCTATCTTGTGAAGAAAAATATTTCTGTTCTTATGACACTGCTATTAATGTTAACTTTTATTCCGTCAGCCTACGCGCAAAAGGGCCCAGTGAAAAAAGTCTTGGTAAAATATCAAGTACCAGCTTCGGTTCGGAATATTACCAAGGAAAATACTTACCCGAATTCGACACAGAACTTGCCATTATTACAGCCGAGTGATTTGACAAAAAAATTAATCAACTCTTCAAAGGTCAAGATCGAAAATCCTGATTTAATCCGGATGCTGAATGAATCGAGTATTAATAGCACACCGTTTGCAATTGGTTATCGTGCCATTGTCTACTTAGGCCAGTGGCCGCTAAATTATGAATCAACGGAAACCTCCCCTAATTGGGAGTTCCAAAAAATTAACACCAATTATTTCGATAATCGTGGCGGCAAGGTGCCATATCAGATTAAGTATGTTCAGGAGTCCCAAAAAATTATCAGAGGCGGCCTAACGGCTAAAATCGCCAATGCCGAAGATGTGAAAAAAATGATGCTATTAAAAGCGATGGAAAAAACGAATCTTCCACTCTCGTTTGATACGATTATTGGAGCAGGAACAAAGAATGATCATATTTATAACATCCCTCCTAACCGCCTAGGCTACTTATACGCTTATGCACCAGGTGTGAATGAAAAAGGAAAAGTAACCTACGGTGAAGTCTACTTAATGCTAAAAGGAAGCAAAAAGTTTATCGTAATTAAAAATGTCACGTCCCAAGGGATTGGTGCATGGATCCCAGTACAGGATTATGTTTCCTTTGGATTTGCCGCATCTGAAAGACCAAGATGACTTGTTGAGACTCCTCTTTGCAGGAGTCTATTTATTTTTGGCTATGGTTAAGTTCATTGTTGATTTAAAGCCTACGTTGATTGGAGCGGAAGGCGCGAAGACTCCTGCGGGAGGACGTGGCCGAGGAGGCTCCTCGGACCGCCCGCGGAAAGCGAAGCGCCTGGAACGGAAATCAACAGCCAAGGAACACAGCCTTATTTTTAAAAAATAGGGCAAAATAATAATAATCGATTGTCAAAGTATAAATTTTTCGGTAGGATGAGAACGTTAACGAAAAGGAGTGAATCAGTTTGGGTAATCCAATTGAAGATAAAAATACACAAGTGAATTTTTTAAAACAACGTTTAAACATGTTCATTGACGTGCTCGATGCCATTGATCCTGAAGATACGGATCTTGAAGATATTGACCGCTTAATTTCAATGTTAGATGATATGGAATCAAAATGCAGAGAATTTAATAATCGCGAAGTGAGTGAGTCTGTTTAATCAACAGGCTCTTTTTTTTCTTGGAGGAGTTTTCTTATCCAATATTTACATGGTTTTTTTCACGATTAACGTGGCAACGGTTGCAAGCTAATCCTTTAATTCTAGAGGGTATAGGAGTATAATATAAACGTGCAAAAAGTTGAAAATTGAAAAAGATTATTGGAGAACATAGGGAGAGGGGTACTCGAATTGAATATTTCTAAATTTCAAGAAAGCATGTACAAGCTAGTCGTTGAAACATCAACAAAGCTTCCTAAGGATGTACGCCGGGCCGTTAAAAGAGCGAAGGAAATAGAAAACGCTGGAACAAGTGCGGCGATGAGCCTTGCGACGATTACAAACAATATCAAAATGGCTGACGATCAAGTGTCACCGATCTGCCAGGACACCGGTTTACCAACCTTTAAAATCAAAACGCCAGTTGGTGTAAACCAGTTAGAAATTAAAGAAGCGATTCGCAATGCCATTGTTTTAGCAACAAAAGAAGGAAAATTGCGCCCGAACTCAGTTGATTCACTCACAGGTGAAAATAGTGGTGATAATCTTGGTGCAGGGGTGCCGGTTATCAAATTTGACCAATGGGAAAAAGACTATATCGACGTACGTCTTATTTTAAAAGGCGGCGGTTGTGAAAATAAAAACATTCAATATAGCTTACCATGTGAAATAGACGGTCTAGGACGCGCTGGACGGGACCTTGATGGAATCCGTAAGTGTGTCATGCATTCCGTATATCAAGCACAAGGACAAGGCTGCAGTGCTGGCTTTATTGGCGTTGGGATTGGCGGCGACCGTTCCTCCGGATATGATTTAGCCAAAGAGCAGCTATTCCGCTCAGTGGAAGATGTGAATCCAAATGAAGAACTTCGCAAGTTAGAAGAGTATGTTATGGAAAATGCGAATAAATTAGGAATTGGCACCATGGGCTTTGGCGGCGAGGCAACTCTTTTAGGCTGTAAAGTTGGTGTGATGAATCGTATTCCAGCAAGCTTTTATGTGTCTGTTGCCTACAATTGCTGGGCATTCCGCCGTTTAGGTGTAAGTGTGAACGCGGAAACAGGCGAAATTAACGAATGGATGTACCAAGACGGGGAATTCATTGATTTTGCTGAGGGAGAAGCAGCGAAGGAAACAGCTGCTACATCTGAGGGTGTTATCACGCTTGAGGCGCCAATTTCCGAAGAACAGATCCGTGCCCTTAAAGTTGGAGATGTCGTTCAAATTAACGGCATGATGTACACAGGCCGTGATGCAATTCATAAGTATTTAAGTGATCACGAGGCACCAGTTGATTTAAATGGACAAGTTATTTATCATTGCGGTCCGGTAATGTTGAAGGATGAGGCTGGTGAGTGGCATGTTAAAGCTGCGGGTCCGACAACAAGTATTCGGGAGGAGCCTTATCAAGGCGATATCATGAAGAAGTTCGGAATCCGCGCTGTCATCGGTAAAGGCGGGATGGGCCCGAAAACATTGGCGGCGTTGGAAGAGCACGGAGGTGTGTACCTGAATGCGATTGGCGGTGCGGCCCAGTATTATGCAGATTGTATTAAATCTGTGGAGGGTGTCGATTTAATGCAATTTGGTATTCCCGAAGCGATGTGGCATCTACGTGTAGAGGGCTTCACAGCCGTAGTAACCATGGACTCGCACGGAAACAGCTTGCACGCAGACGTAGATAAATCTTCCTTAGAAAAATTAGCCCAGTTTAAGGAACCGGTATTTAAATAAGGATATAGTGTTGTGAGGATAGACGTGAGGTATTGCGTCTATCCTTTTGTTTGTGTCTGGAGAAGTAGATTGTAAAAAGGTATATGGGATAAAAATCCAGGAAATGTCGTGAGTTTCGTAAAAGATGTAGTAAGTGCCAAAAAATATGTAATAAGTATCAGAAGTTTGAGGGGATTACCAAATAATATCCAGGAAATGTCGTAAGTTCTGTAAAATATGTAGTAAGTGCCCAAAATTATGTAGTAAGTGCCAAAAAATATGTAATAAGTATCTGAAGTTTGAGGGGATTACCAAATAATATCCAGGAAATGTCGTAAGTTTCGTAAAAGATGTAGTAAGTGCCCAAAAATATGTAATAAAGATACGGATTTTGTGGCTGATTCCCAGATATTATTCTAAATTTTGTGGGAATCTTCCCTAGGAGCAAAAATAGACACAAAAATGTCATAACACCTACTGAAAAAGCGGAGGTGGATTAGGATTTCTATTGAAAATATACTATTAAATACAAAGGAGGAATAAATCTTGATTGAAATGGAACTCACCCCACCCACCTTTTTACTACAAGCTGAGGCTTTAGAAAGACGGATAGCAGATAATCATAGAAAGATGCAGGATGTAAAGGCCAAAATTAGAATTTTAAGATCCGGATACAATGGAGAAAAAACAATCAAATATTATCTGGACCCAATTCCGGAACACAAATATCATATTTTTTACGGTCTCCGCCTCCCCATAGGAAATACTTTCTTCCAAATTGACACGCTTCTACTTTCAAATAAATTAATATTAATCCTTGATGCTAAAAACCATTCTGGAACGTTACGCTTCGAAATAAATCAATTGATTCATGAATATGGAGACAATAGAGATGTTTATGAAAATCCAGTTGCTCAAGTAAATCGACATAAAATTTTATTAAGATATTTATTTGAAAAATTTAAAATACCTCCTATCCCCATCGAAAATCTTGTAACAGTTTGCAAACCCTCTACCGAAATCATAATCCATCCAGGCTATCAAGAAGCAGCGCAAAAAGTCATCAGAGCATATGATTTATTAAACA
Organism: Neobacillus sp. BF23-41; assembly: GCF_041106275.1. Taxonomy (NCBI): domain Bacteria; kingdom Bacillati; phylum Bacillota; class Bacilli; order Caryophanales; family Bacillaceae; genus Neobacillus; species Neobacillus sp. BF23-41. The sequence continues at coordinate 79,875 of NZ_JBGBPR010000015.1, read as the reverse complement.
AAGTAGATGAATTAGAGGAAAAGTATACTGAAAAAAAGTTAAATCAAAAGCATCTTAATCAAGTGATTAACCTTTTAAAAACACAACACACTCCACAAAAAATTGATATTCTTAATTTTTTTCAAATTACAGAAGACGAACTAATCACAGGAGTGCAATGCCCAAGATGTTTATACATCCCCATGGATTATAGAAGGTCAAAATGGATATGCCCTGAATGTCTCTTATTTTCAAAAGAAGCATCCATTAATGGTATTAACGATTATTTCTTGCTGATAAATTCCTCATTTAGTAATCCTGAAATACGGAAATTTCTTCTCTTGCCATCTTCGAGATCGACCACATCATTTCTACCAAAACTAAACCTCCCCCAAACTGGTACAAAAAGAGGTCGAATCTACCACCAACCAACATTTCCTATTTTCACCAATCATGTTTTTCCACCTAAAAGCAAACAATAATATAAACAAAAATAGGGGGAACATGGATGAAAAGATTATTGTGCATCCTCAGTATGCTGCTCGTATTGATACCTCAGAGTACATATGCGGCTGTTTCCAATCAGCCGGTCCATTGGGGCTTTAAAAAGGGTGTTAATGAACAGCCAGCAGAAGCAGGGGCCGAGCTTGATCAGCTGATCGAAAAATACGGGGCTTTTTATAAAAGTAACCCTAATTCAAAGACGCTTTATCTTACCTTCGATAACGGATATGAACAAGGTTATACCCCTCAGATTCTTGATATTTTAAAAAAGGAAAAGGTCCCTGCAACATTCTTTGTAACTGGACATTACTTGCTCTCAGCAGGGGATATAGTTAAAAGGATGGTAAAAGAAGGGCATATTGTTGGTAACCATTCGTGGCATCATCCAGATCTCACAGCTGTAAGTGACCAAAGGATACGTGAAGAGCTGGAAAAGGTCCGCGTTAAAACGAAAGAATTAACGGGTCAAAAGGAAATGAAATATCTCCGCCCGCCAAAAGGAGTCTTTAGCGAGAGAACGATGCAAATTGCTAAAGAAGAGGGCTATACACATGTTTTCTGGTCCCTTGCCTTTGTCGATTGGAATGTGAACCAGCAAAAAGGCTGGCAATATTCCTACGACAATATCATGAGACAAATCCATCCCGGTTGTATACTGCTATTACACACTGTTTCAAAAGACAATGCCGATGCACTTGAAAAGGCGATTCAGGACTTAAAGAAAAAAGGCTACAAGTTCAAAAGCCTGGATAAGTTTCCGAAGAAAAAATAATCAAAGGTAAAGGCGAATTTATTCAAAAATTCGCCTTTTAATGATTCATTTTATAATATACAATATTATCCAGGAGGAGGGGAGTATAGTGAAATCAACAGAAAAATTTACGGACAAGGCAGAAGTCTATGCAAAATATCGCCCAGGTTATCCGGATGAATATATACAATATTTACTCGAAGCAACTAAGTTAAATGAGAATTCGATCATAGCGGATATTGGATCTGGGACCGGTATATTCAGCAGGCAATTACTTAAAAGAAACGTAACTGTTATTGGTGTGGAACCAAACGATGATATGAGAGAGAAAGCAGAACAATCGTTAAAACAGAATGCCCGGTTTATTTCGGTAAAAGGTGAGGCTGAACAAACCACTTTGCAGGATAAAAGTGTTGATTTAGTGACGGTGGCACAAGCATTTCATTGGTTCGAAAAAGACAAATTCAAATTGGAATGTAATCGGATATTGAAACTAGATGCAAAGGTTGCGCTTGTGTGGAATAGTCGAGATGCATCAAGTGATTTAAACAAGGAAAGTGAAGAGATTTGCCAAAAGTATTGTCCGAATTTTAAAGGTTTTAGCGGCGGGATGGACGAAACTCAGGAAGTTTATCATCAATTTTTTAAAGATGGAATTTATGATTTTAAAAGTTTTCGAAATGACTTGGAATTAGATTTTGAAGGATTTCTGGGAAGATATTTGTCCGCTTCCTATTCTCCGAAAAAGACGGATGTGGAGTATGACCTCTTTATAACCGCCCTATCAAACTTATTCGAAAAATATAGTAATAATGGGCAAATAAAATTACCAAATATCACACGAAGCTACTTGGGAAAGGTGTAAGCTATCAATAGTTATCAATGCCGAATCATGGAGATTCGGTTTTTCTATGTAAATCATGCTATAATACGGGGTAAAATTAAAATGAAACTATCTGTAATGAAGAAACAGTTACTAGGGTTCTTTGAATTTATGGAATAATTTGGAGTGAAATAGATGAAAACTGATCAAAATATCAAAATCGAACTAAATCAAACCTTTCCGCTGACTATCAAAAGGCTCGGCATTAATGGGGAAGGGGTGGGCTATTTTAAAAGGCAGGTTGTCTTTGTGCCGGGAGCCCTTCCAGGTGAAGAAGTTGTGGTAGAGGCAACGAAGATTAACCCTAAGTTTGCTGAGGCAAAAATCAAAAAAATCCGCATTAAATCCCCGCATCGTGTCCTGCCGCTTTGCCCGGTGTATGATCAATGTGGAGGATGTCAGCTACAGCATTTGAAATACGATCAACAGCTTAAGGAAAAACGTGATATTATCATTCAATCACTTGAGCGCCATACGAAAGTCGACATCAACAAGCTTGACATCCGTGAAACAATTGGGATGGAAGACCCATGGGGATACAGAAACAAGAGCAGTTTTCAAGTCAAGGCAATCGACGGCAAGGTATTAGCCGGACTCTATGGCCTTAATTCCCATCAATTGATAAATATTGACGAATGTGCTGTGCAGCACGCGCAAACAAATGAAGCAACATCTGAAGTTAAGCGGATTTTAGAGGAATTAAAAATTCCTATTTATAATGAGAAATCTCGAAAGGGTATTATTCGAACGATTGTTACTCGTGTCGGAATTCAAACAGGAGAGCTGCAAATAGTTCTGATTACAACACAAAAAGAATTGCCGAAAGTGGATATTATTATTCAGGAAATCCAAAAACGTCTACCCCATGTGAAATCTATTGTCCAGAACATTAATGGGCAAAAAACTTCCCTTATTTTTGGAGAGGAAACACTCCCGTTAGCTGGTGAAGATTTTATCCAAGAAACCTTGGGAGACTTACAATTCGAGCTTTCGGCAAGGACCTTCTTCCAGTTAAATCCTGTGCAAACGGTAAAGCTTTATAATGAAGTGAAAAAAGCAGCAGCACTGACTGGCGAAGAAAAAATAGTCGATGCCTATTGTGGAGTGGGAACCATTGGATTATGGCTCGCTGACCAGGCGGGAGAAGTCCGGGGGATGGACGTCATCACGGAATCTATTGAGGATGCGAAGAAAAACGCAAAGCGCCACGGATTTACTAATACTAAATACGTACCTGGAAAGGCAGAAGAGGTCCTTCCTAAATGGGTCAAAAAAGGTTGGAAGCCCGATGTCATTGTAGTCGATCCACCTAGAACAGGCCTAGAGGGGCAACTCATCCAAACCATCCTTCAGGCAGAACCAAAAAAGTTGATATACATCTCATGTAATCCTTCAACTTTGGCTAAGGACATTCAGAACTTAAGCGCGAAATATGAAGTAAAATATATCCAACCAGTGGACATGTTCCCGCATACGGCACACGTGGAGTGTTGTGCATTGCTAAAATTACGTTAACTAAAAGCAGATGGTAACGAGAATCTATTAAAGATCCTCGCAGTGCCGTCTGCTTTTATTTCAATTTGCTCTATAAGTCGATGTAATAAATCTGGAGTAAGAGTATCAAAGATATGTTCGGACTCTGTCACTTTTGTTGTAGTCAACATGTCGTTAAATTGAAGAACTACAGGACTCTGGCATCGCGGTCGTGAATACTGATAAAATGAATAGCCTTGGTGCCTATCCAGTCAAAGAGAGAAAGCGATTGTCGATAACTGAAGATGGTTCAGTATTGGTGGCAGCCGGCAAGGAGATTGTGTTTGTGTCCCTAGCAACTGGTACCAGAAAACGAGTAGGGGAGCTGAATTCTCCAGTGGCGGCTTCTGCTCTTTCCTCACGTTTCGGTTTTTTGTGTGTGGTGGATGTTAACAAACATCTTCATTTCGCAGATCTCAAAACCAGAAATCTCTTATCGGCGATTACACTTCCGTTTTCTCCAATGCGGTTCCTGTACATTGACGACAAACGCGGACGTGTGTATGTACCAATGTGGGATGACAAAAGCTTGACATCGTTTCTTTCCGTTGTGGATCTCACCAAACGCTCCCTGATTGCTACGGTATCATTGCGACCGGGGCTATTGGGCATGCTTTGCGTCGAGGGAGATCAGGTGTGGGTGTCGATGCTTGATCGGATCCTTCTACTCGATCCGGATACGTTGGAGTACCAGGATGAAATCCATACCGGCATGTATCCGTTCTCTTTACATTTTCGACCATCGATATCGATAAACAAATCCAACTGATCGGTAACTGATCAATAGATTGTGTATCCATTCGGAAACTGGTGGAACGGCAGGACTCCCGAAGTATTGGAGGTTTTGTTTTGTGCTGAAATGAACAAAAGCGAATTGCTGACAAAGATAAACGACTCTTGAAAAGATGGACGAAGCGAAAGAATGGATTGTTGAAATAAGGAAATAATTAGATTTTTAAAAGTTTAATAAGGTGAACATAGCTACATCCATCAATAAATTTGTTTTCTACAATCAGCACACCAGTCATGCTGAGTGCGTGTCGCAACTTATTTAAAGAAAGGTAACTAACCCTTAGACTTACTTCTTTCAAGTAGAAAGTAATGAAAATGTTATTTATTAAGCAGCCTTAGCCCTGTATTCGGGCTAAGGTATGAATAACATATTTAATTTTCTAAAAATTATTCCTTGTAACTTTATTATTAAAAATGGACAATAGATATTAGTAGTTCGATTAAACACTTCGCTATATATCTATTAAGTAAGGGGTAGGGTTATGGAAACAGCAAAAAGAATTGGTATAGAAAATGAACAAGTACGTACCTCGCGGCAAAAGAAATGGATTTTACTTGGGATCCTTGTTCTTTTATTCATTTCTGTGATGTTAAGCATAGCTGTAATAGAGGTTAAAAAAAGTAAATCTAAGCCGTTAGTGTTAATAAATCAAACAGAAAAAAAATTTACTAAAACAAAAACAGTGTCAGGTCGTGTTGTACAAAGTCATGCTGAAACGATTTATGTAAATGCAACAAAAGGATCTATACAGGAGATCTTTGTAAAAGAAGGGGAAACAGTTACAAAGGGACAAAAGCTCTTTTCTTATGAAGGCTCAACAGTCGCGGCTGAGCTAGGACAAACAGAAGTAAATAAAAAGCTAGCAGAAACAAGTGTTACTCAGATGAAAGAGCAAATCACTTCATTAGAGCAGGATATACGAGAAGCTGAGTCAACCAATACAACTGATACAACCAATACAACTGATACAACCAATACAACTGATACAACCAATACAACTGATACAACCAATACAACTGATACAACTGATGCAGTTGATTCAGCTAACATAGCTACTAAAGCTATCACGATCCAGTCACTTCAAGCTGAACTAAATAAAGCAAAAGCTGAGCTCCGTACAGCAGAACTCAATGTAGAAAAAAATACGTTGCAGTCTGAAAAGCTAAAAGCTGAGCTCGAAACATTAACTGTCATCAGCAACACTGCAGGTGTAATATCAAACCTGAACCAAAATGTAGGTCAAGGTTTTCGAGCAAAAGAAAATCAGCAACTAGCAATCATGCAAATCGCTTCTAATGATCCGTTTCAAATTGAAGGAAAGCTCACAGAAGCAGAAAAGGCAAAAATTTCATCAGGCCAATCTATTACGGTAACTTCTAAAGTAGTAGCAAATAAGAAATGGAAAGGGAAAATTGCGGAGGTTAGTAATTATCCTACGTATAAAACAACTGCAAAAAAGGATAAAGATACACAACAAGAAACTAGTCCATACTATTCCTTTAAAGCAAGTATAGATTCACAAAAGGGCCTATATCCTGGCTACAATACCACGCTTGATGTAATAGTACAGTCAAAGCAGTTGTTAGCAGTTCCTGAAACGAGCATCACTGGCTTTGGAAAATCGACCTATGTATATGTACAAAAAAAAGGAAAGATTCAGAAACAAAAGGTAGAAACTGGTCAAAATGAAGGCAAATGGGTTGCCATACTTAAGGGGTTAAAGGAAGAAGACAAATTAGTAGAAAATCCATCCTGGATTGTTCGCATTGGTACATTACTTTTTGATTAGTATTTCACAGGTATATTATGGTAGTGATTGGATTCAATAAGAACAAAATTTTGCTGTAGACACAAATGTTATATTCCATATGAGACAATAAGAAAAGCAAGTATAATGGACATGCCAGTGTAATATTAGCTGGCTTGTTTTTTTATTTAGTATTATTTATCAAAGTAACTCACCAACACCCATGTGTTGCCTTTTTACATTTCTTGAAACGGATTATCAAAGCTGTAATGAATATCGACAGTGTCATAGTTATTACAAGTGATCTTTTCAACCAGAGAATGAAGGACTTGAGGCGTTAATTCCTTAAAGAGGGCACCTATATACTTGATGATAGGAGTATAGAATTAATGCCATAATGTCAAAAATATAAATTGACTGGACACTGTTTGGTGTCCTATAATAAAGACACCAATTGGTGTCCAATTTAAAAGGAGGGGGGATTTTGAGCGAGAAAAATCAAGAGCGTGATGTTTATGCAGCCATCGCTGACCCAACAAGACGTAAATTGTTAGGTTTGTTGGCGGAGGCAGAAGAGTTACCTCTTCACGAATTAACTGCTCAATTTCAAATGGGGCGTACTGCTGTCTCTAAACATTTGGCTATTCTTAAAGAAGCGGGCCTAGTTGCTGACCGCAAAGTTGGTAGAGAAACAAGGTATCGACTAAATGCGGCTCCGCTACAGGAAATTAAAGATTGGGTATCCTTTTACGAGAAATTTTGGAATGAAAGAGTGTTACTTTTAAAAAATTTATTAGCGGAGGAATAAAAAATGGCAGATGTATCATTAGATTTTCAGTTTACAAGTTCAATCAATAAGGTGTGGAACGCATTAACCGATTCGGATACTCTTGCAAAATGGATAATGGAAAATGACTTTAAACCAATCGTAGGACATAAATGTCAATTCCGAAATCCGCAGTGGAATTTAATTGTAGATTGTGAAGTATTAGTAGTGGACGAGCCTAATAAGTTATCTTACACATGGGTAGGTGGTCCGATAAACACTACTGTCACATGGACATTGAAGGAAGAGGATGGCACAACCTACTTACATCTTGGACAAGCAGGATTCGAAAAAGAAGATCAAGCGTTCAATGGTGCGAAATATGGTTGGGCGAAAATGGGCGAAGATCTTAAAAAAGTGTTAGGGGAAATGTAAGACCAAACCTCTGAAGTGAGTTTTTTAGTTTTAAGCTAACCTATAGGAAAAAGCAAACGGCTCAGTATAGAACTGAGCTGTTTGCTTTTTTAGAATGAGTTTGTCGATTCAAAAAAACACAACAACTACATTTGAAGTTGTGCTAACATGGCAATACTAGATTTAGAGAATGGGGAGGATCAATATGAAAATCAATCAATTAATTGCGAACAATATTAACAAATTATATGCAGCACTTCCAGCAGATCAATCGTTAGGAATTGCTGGTTTGTCAGGATCTGGAAAAACAACTTTTTGTCAAACCATTGGTGAAGAATCCAAGAAACGTCTCGTTTCCTTATTGCCAAAGGCTGAATATCAGTATTTATTTCCTAACATAATGGAAACCAATTTTAGTGCTATCAAGATGGAAGAAATGCCACTTGTACTTTTTCTAGGAAGATCATCCATTTCTTCCAATCCACGTTCAACAATTGGCACACATACTGGCGTGTTTACAGAGATTCGTGTGAGTCTTGCTGAAAAATATAATCTTTCTCCGGAAGTGTTTTCCTTTAATAATGCATTAGGCTGGTGTCCAGAGTGTAAGGGTCGTGGAACTACTAAAAATGTCGAATGTAAAAAGTGTAAGGGAAAGCGCTATAATCAAGAAGTTGAACAATATAAAATTGAATTATTTGATCAAACACATAGTATTTCCGATATCAACAATTTAAGCATTGAATCGATTCTATCACTAGCAGAAGTTTTACATATTAGTGAAGCGAAACAGCATATTCTTAAAAATATTATCAATATGAATATTGGTTATTTAACATTAAATCGGATCATGGGTACCTTGTCAGGAGGGGAAATAACACGTCTTTACTTGGCAGAATTCATGGCAGCCAGTGAAAATACCGTGATTATTATTGATGAAATCTCCGTTGGTCTTGATCACCAAACACTATTGAAGATTTTAGAACAGATTAAACAATTAGGCTATAAGAATCAAATTTGGTTCATTGATCATTCTGACACGGTCCTAGATACAACGGATGAGCAATTGTTCTTTGGACCCGGCAGTGGGAAATATGGCGGAAAAATTGTGGAAGAATCACCGCGTCCACAACCCATCCATTGGGAACAAAATCAAGAAATGCCAACAGATTACTATCAATTTCGTGAACTGCATTGCCGTAATATTCAAATGGCTGAAATTCAGATACCCAAAAATAGGCTTGTAACCTTTACGGGTGAATCTGGATGTGGCAAATCTACACTAGTCAATGAATGTATCGCCAAAGACTTTCAGAAGCGTTATCCAAAAGATAAACTAGTAATGGTAGGGCAAGATCGAAACCAATCGATTACTAGTCGGTCAACCGTTGCGACTTTTCTTGATATCAAAAAGAAACTTACAAAATATAGTGAAGATATTGATGATATTTTTGAGCGTTCGATTGAAGATATTATTGATGAACTTCCAAATCAAGATATTGCACATAAACGTTTGAGTTTACTGATCAAACTTGGACTAGGTTACTTGACATTAGAAAGAAAAACACAAACCTTATCGACTGGTGAATTTCAATGTGTTCATTTAGTTTCGGAACTGTTTGCGAATTCTAGAAACCCTCATACACTTTTCATTTTTGACGAACCTTCAAAAGGTTTATCACAAAATATTCTAAATCAATTCATTGATAGCGTCAGGGTCATTCTGCAAGACGAATCTGTCTCAATTATGATGATTGAACATAATGCCTATATGTTAGAAAGCTCTGATTTTATCGCTGATTTTGGTAAAAGAAAGATTGAACCTGTCACTCATCTTGAAGTTGTCAGTCATAACGAATATTACGAGCTTAAAAATAAGGAAGATGTTGTGCTTCCATCGCAAATTTCTTCGACACTCAAAGCGCAAAATGGCATTAATTATTTAAAAGAAAATCATATCGACTATTTTAAGAATGCAGAAAATGTCTATAAGGGTGGTATCTTAAAAAGCTTATCATCAATGGCCCGTTTAATTTACGGCGAATACGAATCTGACACCATTGCGCCTGTCATTGCTATAGATCTTGAAAGACATTTGTATAGCCAATATAGTTTTCTCTATGAAATGGGCGGCGTGATCAACCATATTATCGCGTCGCATCCGACCATTAAAGATACGAGAAGCTTCGATTTTTATTCACAGGACAATCATTGTCCATCATGCTCAGGACGCCTTAAGATTGAAATATTTGATAAAGATCTTGTCATTCAGGACAAAACCGTTCCATTCTGGGATGGCCTATTTTATCCTGAAGTGATGGAAGTATTAAAATATTATCAATATCCAAAATTAGAGTTTCTATTTGAGGAAATTAAGAATGAGCTCGGGTTCGATCTGACGAAAAGCTACAATGAGATGTCAGAAGAAGAAAAGCATATTTTTTGGTACGGATATTTTGAAAAGACATTCTATGATAAAGCAGGCAAAACACAGAGGACCTGGGTAGGCTTTAATACCATCGTTGGTGGGTATATGGTCATTTCGAAATCGGTGATTAAAGAGAAAATGAAAGCATCTAAAGAAAAGATTACCTGTCCGATTTGTAATGGAACTGTACTTAATCATCATAAACAGCTTACATTTGGTGACACAGATATTCGTGAGATGATCAATCAGCCACTTGATCAAGTGTTACAAATAGTTGGAGAGTTACCTGTACTCGTAAAGCTAAAATCTATTGTTGGCGGCGATATGACTTTGACAGAAGATGTCTCCCTGCTGCCTAGGGAAACACAAGTCGCATTGAAAATGTTTGAATTGGAACTCGCAAGCTTTGTTGGGTATGAAATGGTATTGCAAAATGTCTTACCATTCTGGGACAGCATTAAAAACAATATTGAATCCATCAGCATCAATAATCAGATTACCATCTGTGATTTTGCCAATATCAATGAGACAAGAGAAACTATCATTGATAAGTATTTCACTAATGGAAAATACAAAAAACTAACGTATGTTTATGAAGCATTTGGTTACAAAAAAATAGTCACTCAAATTAATAAAATTAATAAAAATTTTCCATGTCCATTCTGTAAAGGGAAGAAAATCATTACAGAAGAGAATCTCCATGATGGCGTGTTTAAATTAACGATACCATGTGTGAGTTGTCGTGCAAGTGGCATCAATGATGAAGGTCGCAAGGAAATGGTCGAAGGCATATCAGTAAAAACATGGCTAACCGGCAAAGTAAGTGATGTTGTTGAAGAAAACTTATATACAGAAGCTGTCGCTGATATTCCAATTTTCAATCGTATTCGTGAGTTAAATAAACGAGATATGATGGCGGTTTATCAATCCCTTGAGCAAAATAATTAAATTAGAATTATTAAAACAAGCCATATTTTAAAACAAAGCTAGGTGTCAGCTATTGAAACTCATTTGCAATAATAAATTGCAAATGAGTTTTTATGCTATTCTGAAGTGGAGCTAAAGGGAAGGAATTTAGTCGAAACGGTGTGTTCACACAATTGTAGAAAACCTAAGAAGAGAAAAAATTATCATGAAATATATTGTGATATAATTTAGCGAAAAGGAGGTTGAAAAATGTCAAATGATAATAAATGTTTTTGAAATTTGGATTTCGTCTAAATAAATCTCCAATCTTCTTCCCCTTTATTTTTCATCATTTTAAACCCACTCTCATGCCTTCTTATAATAACTTCCAGTTAAAATGCTGAAACGAATAAATTCATTTAATAACTTGAATAAATGGGAATGTTGCCGGTTAAATCGAAGTTATTAAAAAAATAGGAGTGGTTTTATGCATGCAGTTCTGACTAAGATTGCTAAAGGCATCACGGTTTGTTATTCAGAGGCTTTTCCTGATCAAAATGAAGATTATTTCCATCTGTTTTATATAGGAAAGTTATTTATAGTCGCGGACTCATATTGTATGAATCCAGATTGTAAATGCCAAGAGGCAGTTCTTAATTTTGTCCAAACTTATCCGAGAGAAGATAGGAAAGCTGACAGTTTTATGATTAGGTTTAAACTTAACGGCAGTGGATATAGAATACATGACCGCGGCAAATTCACTAGACGTGAAATAAAGGCCATCGTTATGCATTTTACCGCAGACGACATGCTCCTGGAACTATTAAATGTACGATACAAGGAAATGAAAGAAAAGGCAAAAGAAATTCTAAGTTAAGTGCGGACTTAAGGTCTTGACCCAAGTTGACAAAATTTATTTCTCAACTTGTTTAGAAACAGATGATTTATTAAAAAATCCTCTTATAGGAAAAGCCTATACTGAGGAATTTGAAAAATACAAAGGAATTAAAAGAATTGATATTAAGAAGCTGCAAATTTGGAATGGGATAATATCCTGTTTCTTTTTTTTGCTCTATTTTTAACAATACATGTTTAAGTTTATGATTTAGAATACCGTGGTGGGTATCCGTCTAAAAGTAGGGAGCAGGTGTCGACTCTTTATCAGATTATTCTACATAAAATTACAATTATATTACATTATCGACTGTTTCATTGTTATTAGTCAGTTAGGAAGATAAACTATTAATATATAAAAATCGAATTAACAATAGGTAATAAGAGGAGATTTTAAAATGATAAAAAAATTATTTAAATATACAGTATCGGCTGCCATCCTCGCCACTATGATTCAAGCAACACCTACTTTTGCAAGTCCAGTAGATTCACCAGTTACACAAGAAGAAATCAATTCTACAAAAGTACAAATCAATGACTTTGAAACAAAGATCCAGCAATTAGACAACCGGATCTCCTTATCCATGGAGAAAAGTCAAAAACTAAACGATCAGATTAAAACACAACAAGGAAAAATTGAAAAAACAGAGGCTGAAATTGAAAACGCTAAAAAGTCCTTAGATGCTCATAAAAAGGTCTATTCTGATCGTCTAAAAAGCATTCAGTTAGAGGGCAAACAATCAATCGCTACTTACGCAGAGCTTTTACTTTCGTCTGATAACATTTCAGAGTTTTTAACTCGTTTTACTGCTATATCGCATATCATGGAAACTGACACAGACTTACTGAACGGTTTAAATGATAAAGAACAAGCGTTAGAAAATGCAGAGGAAAAATTACATAATGAGTTTGACCAATTAAAAAAGAGCCAGGTTGAATTAGCTTCTGAACAAAAAAAGATTGAAGAAGATAAAAAAGAAGTTGAAAAAGGAATAGCTGAGGCGAAAAACACATTACAAAACCAACAGGCTCAACTGGCACAACAAAAGGCTGAACAAGCCCGACAGCTTGCTGCACAACAACAAGCCCAACAACGCGCTCAACAACAGTCCGAACAGCCTGCTCAACAAGCCCAGCAACAAACTCAACAGCAGGCACCAGTAAGCAGCAGACCTTCTAAGTCTGCACCACCGTCAGTTGCAGCCATTTCAACTAACTCTGGATCGGCAAATGCGATGATTGCTTACGCTAAACAATTTTTGGGCGTTCCTTACGTTTGGGGCGGGTCAACGCCAAGCGGATTTGATTGTTCGGGATTCACTTCCTATGTGTTTCGTTCAGTTGGCATTAATCTGCCAAGAGTTTCACGAGACCAGCAAAATGTTGGAACAAGAATTTCTCCGAGTCAAGTACAGCCAGGTGATTTAGTATTCAGGGGTTCTCCTGCCTATCATGTCGGCATTTATATTGGAGGCGGGCAATATATACATGCTCCGCAAACGGGTGATGTTGTGAAAATTGCTTCGTATAATCCGTCTAAATTTTCTAGTGCTGCTAGAGTATTGCGTTAGAAGTAACAATTTTTTGAAATGTAACCTTAAATAGTGAGACCATTGCAAAAAAAGTTAATTGCTTTTTCAAATAAACATAGGCAAAATCATGTTAGAGTAGGTTATTTATACTTACTCTAATTTTTTTTGCTGTTATTTTACCCATTGTCATAAATGAAGGTGATTAAATGATACATAAATATTTAGGTCAGACCCTTAGTTTTGAGATAAATTATAAAAATCGTACATCCATGGGCATTTATATAGATGTTTATGGAAATGTTGAAATCCAGGCTCCTAAAGGGACCTCCGATGAACTTATCCTGCAATTATTAGAGGAAAAATGGGATTGGATCCAGCAAAAATCAACAGAAATGAAGGATAGAAGGCTTGGCCAAAAGGTAAAGGTCTATGATCATGGTGAAACCTTTCTTTATTTAGGAAACGATTATCCTATCCAGGTCTCTCAAGATATAAATATCAAGCAAGACTATGTAGTGTTAGAAGGGGATAAGTTATATATATATGTGAAACAGCTTGAGGATGAGAAAATAAAACAAGCCTTAAAACGGTTTTATTATCAGCAGTGTAAAACCTTAGTAGAGAGGAGTATTCGTTCCTATCAAAGCAACTTCAAAATAAAACCAAGGTCTATCCGTATTTCTGATAATAACAGGAACTGGGGAACCTGTGATTCCAGGCAGCAATTAACCTTCAATTGGAAGCTCGCGATGGCACCATTGAAGGTAATTGATTATGTAGTTGTTCATGAAATGTGCCATATGGTTCATCTGAATCATGATCGATCTTTTTGGCGCCTTGTAGGTAAAATAATCCCCGAGTATGAGCAAATGGAGAACTGGCTAGCTTTATCAAGTTGGAAAATGACAGTCTAAAAGTGGAACATCAATTTTAAAGGGAGACTTACTGATGGATAATAATGATATATTAATTCGAATGAGATATGCACTAGAAATAAAAAATAAAGAAATGGCAGAAATATTTAAACTTGGCGGAGTGGAAGTAACAGTCCCTGAGGTAATAAAGATTCTAACAAAAACCGATGATGAGGCTGAATATGACGATCAAATAAAATGTAATAACAGTATGTTCGATTCATTTTTAAATGGGCTTATTATTTTTAAAAGAGGGAAACAAGAGACCAAACCAGGACAGTCGGAAACAACGGAACCGTCAATAAAGAAAAGCGCAAACGTTAATAATCTCCTGTTGAAGAAAGTAAAAATAGCGCTGGCCTTAACTACTGAGGATATGCTGGAAATATTTGAAAATGCAGGAATAACTGTAACAAAAGGAGAACTCGGCGCTTTATTAAGAAAAGAAGGACATAAGAATTATAAAGAGTGCGGTGATAAATACGCTAGGAATTTCTTAAAAGGTTTAGCTTTTAAATATAGGGTAATTTAATCACACAGTCTTTTAGAATTCCTATAATTTTTGTGTAAAGTAAGTTTAAAAAGACAAAAAAAGAAAAGGGGATACGATGGCTAAAGAAATTAATGAACTATGCTGGAACTTAGATAACAGTTATGCCCGACTGCCAGACTCATTTTTTACCAGGACCGACCCAACGCCTGTCCGTTCACCCAAGTTGATTATTCTTAATAACCGGCTGGCAACCTCCCTTGGCTTGAATATACAGGAGCTCGAGAGCGTAAATGGCGTAGCAGTATTTGCTGGCAACCGGATACCTGATGGGGCAATGCCGCTTGCCCAAGCATATGCAGGGCATCAATTTGGGCATTTCACGAAATTAGGGGATGGACGGGCCATCTTGCTTGGTGAACAAATCACCCCGAAAGGTGAACGGTTTGATATTCAACTTAAGGGTCCAGGTAGAACACCGTACTCCCGCGGAGGCGATGGTCGAGCGGGGCTTGGACCGATGCTGCGTGAATACATCATCAGCGAAGCGATGGATGCGCTTGGGATACCAACCACTCGAAGTTTAGCCGTTGTGACAACCGGGGAGGCAGTATTCCGCGAAACCGCCCTGCCAGGAGCAATTCTGACACGTGTGGCAGCCAGCCATCTGCGCGTTGGTACCTTTCAATACGTAGCAAAATGGGGCACAGTTGAGGAGCTCCAGGTACTAGCAGACTATACACTAAAACGCCATTATCCACACGTTGACACTGATGAGAGACGATATCTATCGCTGCTACAGGAAGTGATCAAACGTCAGGCAGCGCTAGTAGCGAAATGGCAGTTGGTTGGCTTTATCCACGGGGTCATGAACACCGACAACATGACCATTAGCGGAGAAACGATTGATTATGGCCCGTGTGCTTTTATGGATACCTATGATCCTGCAACAGTATTTAGTTCTATTGATAGGCAAGGACGTTATGCTTATGGGAATCAGCCGTATATTGCCGGTTGGAATCTCGCTCGATTGGCTGAAACTCTTTTGCCGCTCTTACATGACAACCAAGAACAGGCTGTCCAACTGGCTCAGGATGAGATTTCACATTTTATGGAGTTGTTCCAGGTTAATTGGCTGGCTGGAATGAGAGCCAAACTCGGCATATTTAACGAGGAAGAACAGGACGCATCTCTTGTTGATAATCTTTTAACTATGATGCAAAAGTATAAGGTGGACTATACCAATACCTTCCGAGCATTAACTTTTGATAAGCCGGAGGATACAGTATTAGTGGAGACTTCAGAATTTAAGCAGTGGTATGAGCAATGGCAAGCGCGTCTAAACAGACAGCAGGAATCAAAAGACTCCTCATACCAGTTGATGCGTAATAGCAATCCTGCGGTAATCCCTCGTAACCACCGGGTGGAGGCTGCACTAGACGCTGCCGTGAATCAAGAAGATTACAGCGTAATGGAGCGGTTGCTTGATGTACTTTCAAGCCCATATGCGCACTCCCCAGAACAGGCGGAATACTGCACGCTTCCTGAGCAATCAACCCAGCCTTACCAAACCTTTTGTGGTACATGATAATCATTAATTAAATCTCTTTTTAGGAAATTAAGGTGTGAGGATGAGATCGCGTGTTTCTATTAACTGAAAATGCCAAAACAGAACTACAAAATAGGTTGGAACTAGCAGATTCAAAACAATTTATCCGGCTGCAAATGCGTAAAAGTTGTTTTATGAAAGTGAAATTGACCTTGGAAGAAACGATTCAGCCAAATGATGCAGAAATTACTAAGGATGAATTGCGTTTCATTATTGACAATGGTGAGTGCCATTATTTCAATAATAAAACGTTAGATTTTATCCCAGATACAACAGGTTTTAAGCAATTTGAGATTATTTAAAAAGGAGTCTGATTTCTATGAAATCAGACTCCTTTTTTTATATTTTCAATGTAAATTAAAAAAACAGTAAAATTATTTAAAATATTGACAGAATAATGAACGAGAGTTACTATTAGATTGTCCTTAAAGAAATGCGAACGTCATTCGATAATGTCGAATATAAGGAGGATGGTTGTGTCAGAACGTTTAATTCAGTCTGTTGAAAGAGCCGCTGATATCCTAGAATTATTTTTGGTTACAAAACCAGAACTAAGTATCAAAGAGATTAGTGAGAATTTAAATTTATCAAAAAGTACTGTCCACGGTATTATCAAGACTTTGGAACATAGAGGGTTTCTTCAACAAAATCCTGAAGATTTGAGATATAAGCCAGGGATCAAGCTTTTTGAACTTGGCAATTTTGTCGGACAACATCTCGATATTGGGAAAATTGCAAGGCCCATTATTAGAGATTTAGTGGATGAACTAAATGAAACTGTTCACTTAGTTTCGTTACAGCGAGATGAAATTATTTACATTGAAAAAGTAGAAGGTCAAAGTGCCCTTACTATTTATTCGCATATTGGAAAAAGAGCTCCTTTTCATAGTACGGGTGTGGGAAAGGCAATACTTGCCAACCTTAATGAAAATGATGTTAACAGAATATTATCATCTATCAATTTGGAATCATTTACTAAGCACACGATGACAAATATTGAGGAAATTAAAGAACATTTGCATTCCATCCGTGAGCAAGGCTATGCGGTCGATGATGAAGAAATTGAGTTAGGGCTTAAATGTATAGCTGCGCCAATATTTAATCATCAGGGAAATGTAATCGCTTCAATAAGTTGTGCTGCACCTAAAATGAGGCTGGATGAAAATCGGCTACCTAAGGTGATAGCAGGAATTAAAAGTGCTGCAGCAGAGATTTCAAGTTGTTTAGGCTATAAAGTTTAATACATCTTATAGAAAAACTAGAGAGAAAAAATAAAACACATTAACTTTTAGGAGGAGAATTATTTTGTCAAAAGTAAAAGTTGCCGTTCTTGGCTCAGGGAACATTGGTACAGATTTAATGATCAAACTGGGACGCTCTGAATATTTAGAGCTAACAGCTGTGATTGGGATTGACCCGCAATCAGACGGATTACGCCGTGCTAGAGAATTAGGTTATGCTGGGGTTGATACAGGAATTGATGGTTTTCTTGCAGACAAGACACTAGAAGCAGACATCGTCTTTGATGCAACTTCAGCCAAAGCTCATCTTTATAATGCAAAAGTGTTAAAAGAAGCAGGAATAAAAGTAATTGACATGACTCCTGCAGCTGTAGGCCCATATGTATGTGCTGCTGTAAATATTGATGAACATTTAGATAAAGATAATATCAATTTAATTACCTGTGGTGGTCAAGCAACCATTCCAATGGTTCATGCAGTTCACCGAGTAGCTCCAGTAGAATATGCAGAAATCGTTGCAACGATTGCGAGCTTAAGTGCTGGCCCAGGAACACGTGCAAATATCGATGAATTTACGGAGACAACTTCACGTGCAATTGCTGAGGTTGGTGGTGCTAAAAAAGGAAAAGCGATAATGATTCTAAACCCTGCTGAACCGCCAATTATGATGCGTGATACTGTTTATACCCTTGTTGAAGATGGAAAAATGGATGAACAAGCGATTAGGAAATCGATTGAGGAAATGACTAAGGTTGTTCAATCCTATGTTCCAGGCTATCGACTCCGCACAGAACCAATTTTTGAAGGAAATAAAGTAACCATCTTCCTTGAAGTAGAGGGTGCTGGTGATTACCTTCCTAAATACGCAGGAAACTTAGATATCATGACATCTGCCGGTGTTAAAATTGCCGAAGCGTTTGCTAAAAAATTATTAACGAAAGAAACAGTTTGAACTGTAGAAAGGGGTAAAAAATAATGACAAATGAAAGAGATATTCTTATCACAGAGGTAGCATTACGCGATGGAAGCCATGCGATCAATCATCAATTTACAGTTGAACAAGTACTTAAGGTTGCAAAGGCATTAAATGACGCAAATGTTCCTTATATCGAAGTATCACATGGAGACGGTTTAGCAGGATCTTCTTTACAATATGGACTTTCCCGTACAAATGAAATGGAATTAATCGAAGCAGCCGTTTCTGTTGCCGACAAATCCAAAATTGCTGTGTTACTTTTACCGGGAATCGGTACTTTACATGAATTAAAAGAAGCAGCTAATTTAGGAGCAAAAATGGCTCGTATTGCAACACATGTAACAGAAGCAGACGTGGCACCACAACACATTGCCTACGCAAAAGAATTAGGGATGGAAACAGTTGGATTCTTAATGATGAACCATATGGCACCTGTTGCTAAATTAGTAGAACAGGCTAAATTAATGGAAAGCTATGGAGCAGATTCAGTATACGTTGTTGACTCTGCAGGTTACTTACTTCCAGACCAAGTTCGCGAACGTATTCGTGCTCTTAAACAATCCATTGGCGTTAATGTTGGTTTCCATGGTCATAACAATTTATCTTTAGCGATGGCCAATACACTTGCCGCAATCGAAGAAGGTGCCACTCGTATTGATGGCAGTGTTCGTTGCCTTGGTGCTGGTGCCGGTAATACTCAAACAGAAGTACTTGTAGCCGTTTGCGAACGGATGGGTATTAAAACAGGGGTAGATTTATATAAAATGATGGACTTAGCTGAGGACATTGTGGCACCACTTTTACAAGTACCACAAGAAATCACGAAAGACAGCCTAACACTTGGGTATGCTGGTGTATATTCTAGCTTTGCTCTTCATGCAAAACGTGCAGCTGCAAAATTTGGTGTGGATTCACGTGATATTTTAATTGAACTAGGAAAGCGTAAAGTAGTTGGCGGTCAAGAGGATATGATTGTTGAAGTGGCTGCAGAGATTGCTAAAAACAAGTCAAAGATTGTTTTGGCCTAATAGTTATAACCCATTACAAATAGATTTATAGAACATTAAAAATAATAGAGTTGATGGAAGAGTGGACTAAAATGTATCCACCTCCATCAACTAGCTTATATCGGAATGATTTAATTTATTTTCTATTTTAACTGCTTATGTAACCGTTTTAACCTTTAAGAAGAGATAGATAACCGTCTTAATTTCATCTTAGTTGGAATTTACATCCAGGAATAGAGGAGAATTTTTATGGAATTAGTTATTATATTATTAGCACTCGGAATGTTAATGTTTATTGCATACCGGGGATTTTCAGTTATCATGTTTGCACCGTTATGTGCATTATTCGCCGTCTTTTTAACAGACCCAGATTGGGTTCTTCCGTTTTTCTCCAACGTATTTATGGGGAAAATGGTTGAATATATTAAACTCTACTTTCCAATTTTCCTATTAGGGGCTATTTTCGGTAAAGTGGTAGAAATGTCAGGATTAGCTCGTTCAATTGCATCTACCCTTATTCAGTTAGTAGGACGAAAACGTGCCATGTTGGTTATCGTTTTATTGTGTGCGATTCTAACATACAGTGGCATAAGTTTAGTCGTTGTTGCTTTTGCAGTTTATCCATTTGCAGCAAATTTATTCAGACAGTCAGATATTCCGAAGCGATTAATTCCTGGTACGATTGCGCTAGGTTCATTTACCTTTACGATGGATGCGCTTCCTGGTTCACCTCAGGTCCAAAACGTTATCCCAACTACTTTTTTCAAAACAGATCTTTATGCCGCGCCAACGCTTGGGATTATCGGTGCCATCTTTATCTTCATAATTGGGATGCTCTATTTAAATTCCCGTCGTAAAAAGGCAGAAAAAGCGGGCGAAGGCTATTATAGTTTCGGCACAATCAAAGAAAAACAGATCGACATTGATTTAGACCAAAATGAAAGTATAGCCCGTAAAATCTTAGCATTTGTTCCAGTAGTCCTTGTCGGTGTTTTAAATAAAGTGTTAACCACATGGATCCCAAAATGGTATCCTAACGGCTTTGATTTTTCTAAGATTGGCTTAAATTTTCCAAATATTGAAACTTCCCAAGTTGTCGGTATTTGGTCAGTTGAAATTGCTCTTATTGTCGGTATTCTTACAACCATTTTATATAATCGTAAACCCGTTGTTATGAATTTCAAGGATGGCATGAATCTTGGTATTGCTGGTGCATTATTAGCCATCATGAACTCTGCAACTGAATATGGTTTTGGTGCGGTAATTTCAAACCTACCTGGTTTTACGATGGCGAGAGATGGAATTGCTAAATTATTTACGAATCCTCTATTAAATGGAGCAGTTACAACGAATGTTCTATCTGCTATTTCTGGTTCCGCATCGGCTGGTATCGCCATATCACTTGGAATTATGGCAGATAAATATATTGAATTAGCAACTCAATTCGGTATCCCGCTTGAAGTAATGCACCGCGTAATTTCCATGGCTTCAGGGGGTATGGATACACTTCCACATAACGGAGCAGTCATTACGTTGCTTGCGATCACAGGCTTAACACATAAGCAGTCCTACCGTGACATTTTCGCTATTACCATTATTAAAACAATCGCTGCTTTCTTTATCATCGGCGTTTATTTAGTAACAGGTCTTGTTTAAGACTACAATTATTGAATACAGATGGTAATCCTTCTTGTAGTTGGACTAGACATTTAAAATATGTATGAAAGCAATAACCCGATTGCAAATGGAGCAATCGGGTTATTGTTAAGTCACCTCAAATAAAGAAACTCGTAATCTCTTCATAAAATCCCACATGATATGATTGTAGTAAGTCTAATGTTCCCGTTCTTTCAACTTACTATGCAATTGATTCAATCGCACCATTAATTGTTTATATTCCTCGAGTTCAATATTACAGGATTGTATTTCTTCTCCAACTGTTTTTGTAATGGCTTGTTTTTCTTCCAGTGCTTTCTTTTGTAAATGGATATAGACTTTTCTCTCATCTGCCTTTGAACGTTCTTTTCTTAGCCAGCCATTTGCTTCCATTCTTGTTAGCATGGGAGTCAATGTTCCAGTACCTAATCTTAATTTTTCTCCTATTTCCTTAACCGTTATACCATCTTTTTCCCATAATGCTAATAGAACTAAATATTGAGGATAGGTTATTCCATAAGGTTGAAGTGCACTTGAATATAACTTATTGAATTCACTTGCTGTTTCATAAACGGCAAAGCATAGTTGGTTTTTTAATAACATGAAGTCTTCCAAGATGATCACCTTACTTTAATTAATTATGAAAATAATCTTTTTATATCCTTCTCAATTCTGCTTGGTTCAGTCGTGGGTGCATACCGTTCAATAACCTGACCTTTAGGATCGACTAGAAATTTTGTGAAATTCCATTTAATATTTTTTGTAAGAGCACCTGGCTTCTGGTTCTTTAAATAAGTGAATAGGGGATCAGTATTATTGCCATTTACATCTATTTTAGCGAATATTGGAAAGGTTACCCCGTAGTTTAATTGGCAGAACTGAGTTGTTTCTTCAATATTTGCAAATTCTTGATTATTAAATTGATCACATGGGAAACCTAAAATCTCCAAACCACTCTCATTAAACTTTTCATATAATTCTTGAAGTCCTTTGAATTGAGGTGTTAAACCACATTTACTAGCAGTATTCACAATAAGTAATGGCTTGCCTTCATAATCAATTAATGATTTTTCCTCACCATTAGTCATCTTTACACTAAAATCATAAATCGTTGTCAATTGATTCTCCCCCTTGGTTATTACTATGGAATTTTTTAGATTAAATCGTTTACGATTTAATCTTACACGATTTAATTGAGTGTTGCAAGTCTGAATTTGTTAACAGCTGGATATCTGGAATGGAAAGGAGAAAGATAAGGATGAAAAGGAGGGTTTTCCAATGGGTATAAATTTGTTTAATGGTAAAAATGGAGAAGAAAAGGAAATACTTAATGACGTTCTTGAGGATTCAATCGAAAAGGAAGAAAATTTAATGCGGACATATCTTATAACTGCAGAACGAATTCATGATGATGATAAACTAAAGGAACGCCTCGAAAACTTTGCCGAAGGAAATGCGAAACGAACCAAACAACTGATTGATGAACTCAATGAAATCAAGGAATAGTAAAATGTAGTGCTCATCTGTGAATAGACCAAGATGAGCATTTCTTTTTTACTTGCATAGGTTTCTATTGTTGTTCTGATTACCGCAATTATCCAAACATAAACCTTTTCTTTATAAACCAAAATAATATGGTTCACTTATACATTCCAAAGGAGTTGGTCGTGTTGAAATGGCACAAAACGATACTTTCAATGATTCAACAGCGTCAAGATAAAAAGGTTGCGTTAGCTGTAGACACTTCCACGAATGAAGCCCCAAGCATATTAATCAATAACATAGTAAAACTGTTTGAACAATTAAAGCCAGATACCATTTTGGTACAAGCAGATTTTAAAATTAGAAGTACTACACCAGTCAAAAGTGATACAATTAAATACTATACACATGGGAAATCTTCATATACTTTGGTGCTTGAGTGGGCAAAAGAAGAAAATATCGATACACTGTTTTATATTACCGATGTAACTGGCTTTATTTCAGAAGACATAGAAAATGTTAGTTATGAAATGATTTGGCTTGTACCTGGAGCTATTTTGCCAAGGGTTCCTTTTGGCAAAGCAATTAAAGTAGCTTGAAAAGAATCCCTCACGAAAAGTGGGGGATGAACTCTTTCGGATAGGAGTTATGAGTTTTCAATGAAAGAATATTATTATGATAAATTAATGGGGATAAAAACGGGAGGGGACCAAGAGGGATTTAATAAGTCCTTTCACTACCATCGTTATGAGCCAACGCCATATAGCGCCCTCGAAGAATTATTTAACAACTATAAATTAACTAGCCGTGATCGAATAGTTGACTTTGGGTGTGGCAAAGGGCGATTAAACTTTTTTATTCATTATCTATTTAAGGCAAGGGTTGTTGGCGTTGAAATGAATGAGGATTTCTATCTGGAAGCAATTGAAAATCGAACTAGTTATTTAAAGAAAACCGACACGAGAAATAGCAATATTGATTTTTATTGCGGTTTGGCGGAAGAATACCAAATAGACCCTTATGATAATCGATTTTACTTTTTTAATCCATTTTCGATCCAAATTTTTATGAAAACCATAAATAATATATTGCTATCGGTGGAAAAATCCGAGCGTAATATTGAATTGATTTTATATTACCCATCAGAAGATTATATTTATTATTTAGAAAACGATACCTCTTTTGAACTGAAAAAAGAAATCACTTTGCCTTACTTCTATGAACAAAATTCTAATGAGAGATTTTTAATTTATCAATTAATCGTATAGTTTTTGCATTAATCTGTTTATCTCATCGTCTATTTCAGCTGTGTTTTTAGTATCAAGCAATTGTTCAGAAATGACGATATAACTGCTATTGCTTCCTTTCAAATAACTATAGATAATCTGCGCGGCATCAATTTCATCTCTGCTGACTTTTTTTGTTGAATTAACTTCTGTAGTTTTAAAAATGCTTAATATATTGGACTTGATTGTTTCTCTCAATGACTCAATCTCAGACCATGAATATCTTTCACTAAAGAGTATTTTGTTCTTCTTAATTAGGAATAGTTTAAAAGTACTTTGATTTATGGGTTCAACGACTGCGAGATTTTTATTACTTTCCGTAAATTCAATCACTTTTTCTTTATAAAGAAGGGAGTGGATGGCATCCAACGTGTCTCTATACTTTGCAGCCACTTCAAAATC
This sequence comes from Neobacillus sp. BF23-41, assembly GCF_041106275.1. Lineage (NCBI taxonomy): Bacteria > Bacillati > Bacillota > Bacilli > Caryophanales > Bacillaceae > Neobacillus > Neobacillus sp. BF23-41. The sequence goes on along the minus strand of NZ_JBGBPR010000015.1, from coordinate 55,682 downwards.
AAATTCTTCAGAAGCCTCTGTCATTCTTCGCTCCATAACTTCAAGCAGGCTCAAATTGGTGCCATGCAGTAAGCCGATAATCTTAGTTATGTTTTCATTATATCGATCAAGTGCATCTCCTCCTAAACACATACCAAGGCATAAACCTAAGGAATAATTTAAGCAGGGAGTGTTCTTGTTTGAAGGGCTGCTACAGCAGATCTTATAGAATTCCTTTATACCTTGGAGCGCTTTTTCGACAGTATGCTTGCTTGTATACGGACCAAAATAAAGACTGTTAGGATTATCAGGACTGCTACAAGTGTTGATTCTGTGATAGCCGGCATCCATTTCAATCATAATATAGATATAGGATTGAGGATTTTTCATCATTCTATTAAAAAGGGGCTTTATTTCACTGATTAATTTACATTCCAACATAAACGCTTCAAATTCTGTGTCAGTAAGGACATAGTCAAAATCCTTAAGGCTTGCTTTTAGCTTTATTATCTTTTTAGGATGGGCCTTTGAATTTTGGAAGTAAGACCGCACACGATTTTTAAGGTTTTTTGCTTTTCCTACATATATAATTTGTGCTCTGGAGTCCTTCATAAGATACACTCCAGGGGAAGAGGGAAGGTTTTTTACCTTTTCTTTAAGATCCATATGAATACCTCCATTCACACTATATTTTATCACAAATAAAAAAGGTGCCCAGCCTTCACCATCAATGGATGAGAAGACTAGGCACCTTTGAACTTAGATAACTGACTAGCTCAGCACCCAGCGGCTAGTGGACTTCGCCTTTTCCCTACGATAAGTCAAGTACGAATGCGCTTACGCTTTCCGTGTTTCCTTTATCTCAGTCAAAGTGTTCCAGTCCATACGCAGCTAAACGGGCGCTTACGCTTTTCTTATTACCTGATACCTTTCATGTAGCCCTGAATTTTCGGTGCTAACATTAATAGGATAATACCTAGTACGATGGATGCTCCACCAATCACACCAAAATAGGTCATTTCAGTTTCAGGTGTGTAGAATTTAACAACTTGTGCATTTAGTGCCTGTGCAGCAGCACTTGCTAAGAACCATAAGCTCATCGTTTGTGCTGAAAAGGCTGCAGGCGCTAATTTAGTAGTCGCTGACAAACCAACAGGTGACATGCATAATTCTCCAAATACAACAATTAGATAACTAAGAACAAGCCACATTGGACTCACCAATGAATCCGTACCGCCAAAATAAGCAGGTATAAGAATAACTAGGAATGACAAACCAGCAAATAATAATGATAATGAGAACTTTTGAGGTACTGATGGCTGACGCTTTCCTAATTTAACCCACAACCAAGCAAATACAGGCGCAAATATAATAATAAATAACGGGTTTAAAGATTGAAACCACGCTGGCTTAATTTCAATTCCAGCAAAATGTAATTGTGTACGAGTATCAGCATAGCTTGCAAGGATGGTTGAACCTTGCTCTTGAATTGCCCAGAACATAACCGCTGCAATAAATAACGGGATATAAGCAATAATCCTTGAACGTTCTACAGCTGTTGTTTTTGGACTACGGTACATCACAACGAAATAAATCGTCGGAATTAAAATACCAAGAAACGTAACAATATTTATAAAGCTAGCAAATGTTAAAAGTCCGTTTGGTATTAATACTGCACATAAAACAGCAAGAATAATTACAGCTAATCCAATAAAAGTTAAGACTTTTTTCTTTTCTGCAGGTGACATTGGATTGGCAATCATCGTTCCTGCAAGACCTAGATTTTTTTTCTTTGTAAGTCTGAACACAATTAATCCTAAGAACATACCTACAGCGGCAATTCCAAAACCTAAGTGGAAGTTACCAACCGATCCAACGATTAATGGGGATAAGAATGCTCCCAAGTTAATACTCATATAGTAAATAGTGAAACCTGCATCACGACGTTCGTCCTTTTCGCTGTACAATTCACCTACTGCGGAAGAAACATTTGGTTTAAGCATTCCAGTACCTAGGACAATCAATACCATGGAAACAAAGAACATAGAAACACTGCCAGGAATAGCTAGAGCTATATGTCCAAACATAATCAAGATTCCGCCGTAAAATACGGCTTTTGAAGAACCGAAGACCCGGTCAGCAAGCCAGCCGCCAATTATTCCAGACATATAAACAAGTGATCCATAGATGGACATGATAGAAAGTGCGAGATTTTTATCAATGCCCAATCCACCTTTAGAAACTTCATAATACATATAGAATACAAGGATGGCTCTCATTCCATAGTAAGAGAAACGCTCCCAGAATTCAGTGAAGAAAAGGGTCGATAGTCCTTTAGGATGTCCGAAAAATCCTGTTTGAGGCACACTATCCACAATTTTCTGTCTATTCATGTTTGACATGTTACAACCTCCCTTTTATTATATTATAATACTTTTTGTTGTTTTGAATTGTCAAAAACTTTTTTTGGAAAATAAGTTATGAAAGGGTTATAAACATTGATAATACTGAATTTCAGTTTAATAAAGGGAAAAAAGAAAGTTTTTTTAAAATAGTAAATGATTTCAGATAAGAGGGACTCTTCGCTCTAATTGACGTTAATTGGGTGCCTGACACCAGAGATGGACATTTGTCCATCTCTGGTGTCAGGCACCTTTTTTCCGAAAATTAGGCATAATAGTGATTGACATTGACGTTGCGTAAAGGTGTATCGTTAGTTTATAAGGGGGTGAGCGAATGGAGTATACAGTGCAGAAGCTTGGAAGTCTAGCTGGTGTTAGTACTAGAACACTTAGGTATTATGATGAAATTGGAATTCTTAAGCCAGCTAGAATTAATTCGTCAGGATACCGAATCTATGGTCAAGCGGAGGTGGACCGTCTTCAACAAATCTTATTTTACAGGGAATTAGGGATCAGTTTAGAAAGTATAAAAGAAATTGTAACGGCTCCAAACTTTGATGGCGCTGCAGCACTTAAAGAACATCGTGAAAAACTCCTTGAGAAAAAGGAACAGTTAGAATTATTAATTGCGAATGTAGATAAAACGATCGCAGTAACAGAAGGGAGAATGAAAATGTCAAATAAAGAAAAGTTCGAGGGTTTTAAGAAAAAAATGATTGACGAAAATGAGAAGAAATACGGGAAAGAAATTCGAGAAAAGTATGGAGATGAAACCATTAATAAGTCAAACGCCAAACTTCAAAATATGACACAAGAACAGCATGATGAGGTAACAGCACTAGCTGAAAAATTGACACAAACGTTAGCAGATGCTTTTAAAACAGGGGATCCAGCCGGAGAAAAGGCACAAACAGCCGCTGACCTCCATAAGCAATGGTTATGCTACTATTGGAATGAATATAGTAAGGAAGCCCATGCAGGTCTAGCACAAATGTATGTGGATGATGAAAGATTCACCGCCTATTATGATAAACAACAGCCAGGGACCGCCGAGTTTTTAAGGGATGCCATTCACATTTATACGGGTATGAAAAAATAACTTTTTACAATAGAAACAGGAGAGTAAACTATGGGTGCAAAAGTAGAGTATAAAAAAACATATAAGCATATTTACCTTCCAAAAACCACACCAGTAATAATCGATGTACCAATGATGCCTTATATTATGATCAGCGGCACAGGTGACCCAAACGGTGATGAATTTGCCTTAGAAACCGAAGCATTATACAGTCTTAGTTATGCAGTAAAAATGTCCTACAAAAGTAAGGAAGTGCCGGAAGGATATTATGAGTATACTGTTTTTCCGCTTGAAGGTATTTGGGATTTGATCGATAAGTCTAAGCCGGTACAAGACAAGAGTAATTACAAATATACGATTATGATTCGCCAGCCGGATTTTTTAACCAGCAATCTATTTGCAAAGTTCGTGGAACAAACGAAAAAGAAGAAGCCTAATCCGTACCTTGAGAAAGTGCTATTTGGCGAAATGTCTGATGGCCTTTCCTGTCAAGTCATGCATATCGGTCCGTACAATAATGAACAAGAAAGTTTCGCCAAGATGGAGTCCTTCTGCGAAGAAAGTGGATATATTCGAACGTGTAAAACCCACCGTGAAATCTATCTATCTGACCCGCGCAAGACAGAGATGCACAAACTAAAAACTGTATTGAGATTCCCTGTAAGACAGCGATAGTCTTTCAGGGGTTTTTTTATTACTTTTTATCCTTTTTTATTATTTTAATATCTAAAGAAAAAATTTGATGTATAACATAAAAAAACGCCTTAGTGCATTAACGCGACTATGTGCTACTGGGTTATTTTGAACTTTTTTCACGTAATTGACAAAAATGGATAGTACCACTAAAGTAATATATGTCATAATTATTTTAAAATTTATTATATTGTTATATTTCTGATTAGAAAGAATACATAAAAATAATCAATGTACAGGTAGGTGTAAATGTGGAAAAGGATCCTATTCTTCGAATAAAAGACTTAAAGGTGTCTTTTCAATCAGGGAAAAAACTAGTGCCGGCAGTTGATGGCATCAGTTTCGAATTAAAGGATGGAGAAATTTTAGGGATTGTAGGTGAATCAGGGAGTGGTAAAAGTGTCACCTCTTTAGCGACCATGGGTTTGATTCCTTCTCCACCAGGGAAAATCGAGAATGGTGAGATCATTTTTGAAGGAAAAGACCTGAAAAATATCTCCGAAAAAGAGTGGAGAAAAATCCGCGGTAATCAAATTTCAATGATATTTCAAGAGCCAATGACATCATTAAATCCGCTGTTTACTATTGGCAATCAATTAATAGAAGCGATTCGATTACATACAGACCTATCAAAGCGAGAAGCAATTGTACGTAGTATTGAATTATTAAAACTAGTTGGTATTCCAAGAGCAGAAGGAATCCTTAAAGAGCATCCACATCAACTATCGGGTGGTATGCGGCAACGGGTAATGATTGCGATGGCCATGGCATGCAATCCTAGAGTGTTGATTGCAGACGAACCAACAACCGCACTTGACGTAACAATTCAAGCACAGATCCTTGCCTTAATGAAGGACTTAAATAAAAAGACAAATACAACAATCATTCTGATTACCCATGATTTAGGTGTAGTTGCAGAAATTTGTGAGCGCGTAATTGTCATGTATTCTGGGCAAATCGTGGAGCAGGGGGATGTTAGAACGATACTCAAAAATCCTCAGCATCCTTATACAAAGGGCCTATTAAAATCCGTCCCTGATTTAAGAGGGAAAAAGGAGCGGCTTTATAGTATTCCCGGCACTGTCCCTACACCAGGATCGATCCAAAAGGGCTGTCGGTTCGCGGCTAGATGTTCAGAGGCATTCGGTCAATGCCAGGAAGAAACACCAGATTTATATAAAACGGAAAAAGACGAACATGAAGTGCGCTGTTTCCTACAAACATTGAAGAAGGGGAGTGACAACTATGTCAGAGTTACTTCTTGAAGTAAATGGATTAAAAAAGTACTTTCCGATTACAGGCGGCCTTTTTGGGAGCAAACAAGGAGAAGTCAAAGCGGTTGATGATGTATCCTTTTACGTTAGAAAAGGAGAAACATTGGGCATCGTTGGTGAAAGCGGTTGCGGTAAATCGACCACAGGCCGTCTGCTCATGCGTTTGATTGAAGCAAGTGAGGGTAGGATTGTTTTTGAAGATCAAGAGATTACTAGTATGTCAAAATCTGAATTAAGAAAAACTCGACGAGATATCCAAATGGTATTCCAAGACCCTTATGCATCGCTTAATCCAAGACATTCGATCGAACAGATTCTTGAAGAGCCGCTTATTGTTCATGGAATAGGGACAAAAGAGGAACGTAAAAAGCAAGTGAGAGATATGCTTGAGGTAGTTGGCTTAAGCAGTTACCACGCCAAAAGATATCCCCACCAATTTAGCGGCGGTCAGCGTCAAAGAATTGGAATTGCAAAAGCGTTAATGACCAAACCAAAACTAATTATCGCCGATGAGCCTGTTTCAGCACTGGACGTATCCATTCAGGCTCAGGTTCTTAACCTGATGAAGGACATACAAAAGGAATTTCAGCTTACTTACATATTTATTGCTCATGATTTAGGAGTTGTACGCCATATTAGTGATCGTGTTGGCGTGATGTATTTAGGAAGATTAATAGAGTTAGCTGAAAGTGAAGATCTATATGAAAATCCGAGGCATCCATATACAAAAGCGCTGCTATCGGCTGTGCCAATACCTGATCCAGATATAAAGAGGGAGACGATTTTAATCGAAGGAGAACTTCCAAGTCCTGCGAATCCTCCCTCAGGTTGTGCCTTCCATACACGATGCTCTCAGGTGATGGATATTTGTAAAAAGACTAGACCTGCGGAACAAAACCTAAACGGTCATTTTGTCGCATGTCACTTATATAACAAGTGATTTGCAGCATTTATGATAAAAAAGCAAAAATATAAGGGGGCAACAAAACTTATGAAGAAGAGATCTTTTAAACTGCTGTTAATCTCTCTATTAGCCATCAGTATGTTTCTAGTTGGCTGTAACAGCAAAACCAATGAAGAAACGGGAGGCAAGAAAGATCCTGCCACTGGAAGTGCATCGAAAAAAGATACACTAGTTTATGGTCGTGGTGGAGATTCTACATCTCTAGATCCGATCACAACAACTGAAGGTGAAGCATTCAAAGTAACAGAAAACATTTATGAAACATTGATTCAATATGGTGATCAAGATACTACTATTAATCCAGGACTTGCTGAATCGTGGAAAGTGACACCAGATGGCTTAACTTACACATTCAAGCTTCGTCAGGGAGTTAAATTCCATGACGGTACTGATTTTAATGCAGACGCGGTTGTTTTTAACTTCGATCGCTGGATGAATGGTAATGCTGATAGCTTCCCATATTACACCATGTTTGGTGGATTTAAAGGGGAAAAAGGACACGTAATTAAAGAAGTTAAAGCTGTTGATGCAAATACAGTACAATTTGTATTATTTAGACCACAGGCACCGTTCCTTAAGAACTTAGCCATGTCTCCGTTTGGAATTGCAAGCCCTGCGGCTGTTAAAAAATACGGTGATAAGTTTAGACAAAATCCGGTAGGAACAGGTCCATTTAAATTCGTAGAGTGGAAAGAAAACGATACAATCACACTTGAGAAGAACCCTGACTACTGGCAAAAAGGTTTGCCTAAGTTAAACAAAGTTATTTTCCGCGTGATTCCTGAAAATACTGCACGTTTGAACGCTCTAGCAAATGGCGAGATTGATGTGATGGATGGACTAAACAATTCAGATGAGGCGACTGTTAAAGCAAATGCCAATCTCCAAGTGATTGAACGTCCATCAATGAACGTTGGTTATATTGGTTTAACAACCACTCGTAAACCATTTGATAATAAACTCGTTCGTCAAGCGATTAACTACGCTGTCGATAAAAAATCAATCATCGATGCGTTTTATGGTGGGAAAGCCCTTGCAGCGGTCAACCCAATGCCTCCTTCCATCGAAGGTTATAATAAGGCAGTTGAGCCGTATCCATATGATTTAGAAAAAGCAAAGCAATTGTTAAAAGAAGCTGGATACGAAAAAGGATTTGAAATTGACCTATGGGCAATGCCTGTTGCTCGCCCATATATGCCTGAAGCACAAAAAGTTGCTGAAGTTATTCAAGAGAGCTTAAGCAAAATCAATGTCAAAGCCAAAATCCAATCTGTGGACTGGGCTACTTACTTAGATAAAGCAGCAAAAGGTGAATTTGATATGTTCATGCTTGGCTGGACAGGCGACAATGGTGACCCTGATAACTTCTTGTACACATTGCTTGATAAAGACAGTATTGGAAGTAATAACTATTCCCAGTACAGCAATGACAAATTACATGACGTCTTAATTAAGGCACAAACAGAAATTGATCAAGCAAAGCGTAATGCACTTTATGAGGAAGCACAAGTAATCATTCATGATGATGCCCCTTGGGTTCCACTTGTACACTCTACACCGTTGTTAGCAGCAGGGAAAGATGTGGCAAATTACTTACCGCACCCAACTGGATCAGAAGCACTGACAAAAGTTGAATTTAAATAACAGACAAGTTTAACAGACCCAAATAATAATGGTTGAAAGGGGAGGGAGCTTAGCCTCCCCTTTTGTTAACTAAACACATTCAGTATTTTTGTAGAAAAATTGTTTAGCTAAAGCATCTAACCAGGCGCTTACGCTTTTCAGTGAGGTGAAAAATTTGTTTACTTATACAGTCCGCCGTGTGTTTTCTTTAATACCTGTTTTAATTGGGATGACTCTAGTGGTTTTTGCCATCATCCATGCTATTCCAGGAAATCCCGCTCAGGTAATTCTTGGGCAAAGAGCAACTGCAGAATCAATTGCCACGTTAACAAAGGAATTAGGGTTGAACAGACCTTGGTACATACAATACGCCGATTATATTAATTCTTTACTTCATGGGGATTTAGGCATTTCACTCAGGACAAGGGGTCCAATTAACGAAGAAATATGGTCCTATTTAGCAGCAACCGCTGAACTAACCGTAGTGGCAATGCTAATTGCCATCATTGTGGGGGTAAATGCAGGAATTGTCAGTGCTTGGTTCTCCAAATCATGGTTTGATTATGTTGCAATGGTTCTTGCACTGATTGGGGTGTCATTGCCGATTTTTTGGCTTGGTTTAATGGAGCAATGGGTATTTTCAATTGAATTAGGCTGGCTTCCAACGACAGGAAGAGAGAATGTTAGAGATCCCGTTGCAGCAATTACTAATTTTTATTTAATAGATACCCTCTTACAAGGAAGATTTGATCAATTTATAACGGTCATTAAGCATTTGGTGTTACCTAGCATTGCACTCGCAACGATTCCAATGGCGATTATTGCTCGAATGACCCGCGCAACCATGCTGGAAGTGATGAAGTCAGATTATGTCCGTACCGCAAGAGCAAAGGGACTGAGCATGTTCTGGGTCGTTTATAAACATTCCTTAAAAAATGCCGTTATCCCTGTTCTAACTATCATCGGGTTGCAAACCGGTCTTTTACTTGGAGGAGCTATATTGACGGAAACGATCTTTGGCTGGCCAGGAATCGGGAGATATCTATATGATGCGATCGGCTATCGAGATTATCCTGTTATCCAGTCAGGGATATTAATTATTGCGGCAATTTTTGTACTCATTAATTTAATTGTGGATCTATTATATGTTTTTGTTGATCCACGAATTAAATATACCAAGTAGAGGAGGGGGATCTTAAAGTGGCGGAACTTGCAAAAAAACCGGCAAATATGGCAACGGTAATTGTTGAAGAAAAGCTGACACCTCCCTGGAAGGAAGCATGGATTTCATTTTATAAAAACCGATTAGCAGTTGTTGGTTTAGGAATTGTTGTCTTTTTTATTATCATTGCTATAATCGCTCCTATTATTGCTCCATATAGCTTTAAAGATCAAGTGTTGGCAGATCGAATGCTCCCACCTTCAAGTGAGCATTGGTTTGGGACAGACGACTTTGGCCGAGATATTTTTTCTCGTATTGTTTATGGTGCAAGAATATCATTGTGGGTTGGCTTTTTCTCAGTTTTAGGCTCAGTTGTGGCAGGGACATTACTAGGAATTGTCGCTGGATATTACGGCCGCTGGGTAGATGCGATTATCTCACGTATTTTTGATATTATGCTAGCTTTTCCAAGTATTCTATTGGCGATTGCGGTTGTTTCTATTTTGGGGCCATCTCTGCAAAATGCTTTGATTGCGATTGCGGTTATTAATATACCGAACTTTGGACGACTTGTTCGCTCCAAAGTATTAAGTGTTAAACAGGAAGAATATATTATGGCTGCCCGTGCCGTCGGAATGAAAGATTCACGTATTCTTCTCCGTCATATTTTACCTAATAGTATATCACCAGTAATCGTTCAAGCTACATTAGCGATTGCCACAGCAATTATTGAGGCAGCAGCCCTTGGTTTCCTTGGAATGGGTGCACAAGCACCGACACCAGAGTGGGGGAAAATGCTTGCCGATTCAAAAAATTATATCACTCAGGCACCATGGACGTTATTCTTCCCAGGGGTCGCTATAATGCTGACCGTGCTCGGATTTAACTTAATGGGAGATGGGCTGAGGGACATCTTAGATCCGAAAATGAAACAATAGATGTAGAGACTCCTGTGTGGGTCTCTTTCTTTTGGTGTCAGGCACCATTAACTTGATTAATTAATAATTGTCTAAAATCTCAATATAGCATTATAATTATTCTTAATAATTTGTTTTTACCAATTGGGGGTTCGGGGTATTATGGGGAACAGAAATAAGAGTATTGTTTTTATTGGGTTTATGGGGGTTGGAAAAACTACTATCGGCAAGATGGTTGCTAATAAACTAAATCGTGATTTTATTGATGTAGATGAACAAATTGAAAAAGAATATAACATGCCAGTTTCTCAAATTTTCTCTGAATTTGGTGAGAAAGTTTTTAGAGAAAGAGAAAAAAGTTTAATTGCAAGTCTAGCGTCCCAGCAACAACAAAAGGTTGTTTCTGTCGGCGGCGGTGCCTTCCTACAAGAAGAAATTAGAAAAACCTGTTTAGAATCTTGTATTGTTATTCTCCTAGATTTATCATTGGAGGGCTGGAAAGATAGATTAGGCCTGATTATAGACAGCCGACCTGTTTTAAAAGGAAAGTCAATTGAGGAAATGGAAGATCTTTTTTACAAAAGACAAGATATTTATGTTAACCATCATTTGAAGATTTCAACTGATAGCAAGGATGCAAAAGAAATTGCTGACCAAATTATTGACGAAATAAATTCAATCTAGGGAAAAATAGGTATCAAAACTTATGTAGAATGGGACAAGGAGTGGGAACAAATGACTAAAACAGTAACGGTTAGAGGTCTCGTCATTGGGGAAGGAATGCCAAAAATTTGTGTCCCGTTGGTGGGAGAAACACTTGTACAATTAAAGGAAGAAGCCGAATTTCTAAAAACAATTGAATTAGATGTAGTGGAGTGGCGGGTTGACTTTTTTGACCAAGTAGAAGATTTTGAACAGGTGAAAAAGGCTCTTGCTGAAATTCGCACGATCCTGCCTACTACACCACTTATCTTTACCTTTCGAAGTCATAAAGAAGGCGGCAATAAGGAAATAACCACTTCTTTTTATTTTGAATTAAACAAGACGGTCGCAGAAACAGGTCTGGTGGATATCATTGATGTTGAGTTATTTAATGATGAAAATGAAGTCAAAACAATAATTGAAAAGGCACATGCAAAAAATGTTTTTGTTATTGTCTCTAACCATGATTTTCATAAGACGCCAACAAAAGAGGAAATTATCTCGCGGTTACGGAAAGCACAAGAGTTTGGGGGCGATATACCAAAAATTGCTGTAATGCCAAATAGTACAGCCGATGTGCTAACCCTCTTAGATGCAACAAATACAATGAACGAACAGTTTGCGAATAGGCCGTTCATTACCATGTCTATGGCAGGTAAAGGTGTCATAAGTCGATTAGCTGGCGAAGTATTTGGGTCTGCTGTTACTTTTGGGGCAGCAAAAAAAGCCTCAGCACCCGGACAGGTAAATGTGAAGGAGTTGCGAAGTGTATTAAACTTGTTGCATGAAAGTCTATAAATATCCGAAAAGCACTCAGAGGAGTGCTTTTTCTATTTTTGTAAGGAGACGGGCACGAATAAGCACCAATCGTTACCAGTGACTTCTATTTTCTAATAGCATGTCCACTGTTTTTCTTATACATAAAGATGCATAAAAATGGAATAATATCACACAACATAATGTAAGCGTTTTCATTAAAAAGAGGCGAAATAACTAAATAAAACTGAAAATTAAGGTATCTATCTATTGAATATTTATATATAACTATGTATAATAATTCATTATGAAAGACACTTAGGAGTTGGGTAAATTGAAAGCTGCAATTATCGGTGGTACTGGTTACGGTTCGATTGAACTTATTCGCTTAATTCAAAAGCATCCTCATTTGACAATTGGTTCTGTTGTTTCTAACTCCCAAGCGGGCGCTAGGTTTAGTGATATTTATCCCCACTTATCTGACATTGTTGATCAACCTCTTGAATCCTTTGATGCAGATGCTTTAGGGGAAAATAATGATATTGTGTTTTTGGCGACGCCCTCCAGTGTGAGTAGTAATCTTGTTCCGTCACTTTTAAATAGCGGGGTTAAATGTATAGATTTATCCGGTGATTTTCGATTAAGGTCTACTGAAGAATATGAATCTTGGTATAAACATAAACCTGCCGATGAGAAATATCTACAACTAGCAAGCTACGGATTAAGTGAAATATATGCAGAAAAAATTAAAACAGCTAACTTAATAGCCAATCCGGGCTGTTATCCGACTGCGACTACACTCGGTCTTATTCCGATATTAAAAACAAATTTGGCTGATGAAACGTCGATTATCATTGATGCAAAATCTGGTGTTTCTGGAGCTGGAAGAGGACTTTCCTTAACAGCCCATTACTCGGAAATCAATGAAAACATAAAAGCTTATAAACTAGGAGCACATCAGCATATTCCGGAAATTGAGCAAGTACTTTCAGATGAGAGTGGAAGTCCAATAACGGTTACATTTACAACCCATCTTGTTCCAATGACAAGGGGAATCATGTGCACGATGTACGTGAATCTAACAGAAGAAATTTCATCAAAAAAAATTATAGATTTATATAAACAATTTTATCAAGATTCTCATTTTATAAGGGTACGTCCAGAAGGGAATATACCTTCAACAAAAGAGGTTGCTGGAAGTAATTTTTGTGATATCGGGCTGCATGTTGACGAAAGAACAAACCGCCTGACCATCATTTCAGTTATCGATAATTTAGTTAAAGGGGCTGCCGGGCAGGCCATCCAAAATGTGAATTTGATGAATGGCTGGGATGAGCGAACAGGGCTTACAGACATTCCAATGTATCCATAAGTAAAACTACTACCTTTTATGTATAGAACGAAGGGAAATTTGAAGGGGGAAATTAAATTGACACAAGCTACATCAACAAATGAAATCGTAATTATAGAAGAAGGTAGTGTGACCTTACCTAAAGGATACAAAGCAGGCGGCATGCACTGTGGAATAAAAAGAAAGAGACTTGATCTGGGATATATCATTTCAGAAGTTCCTGCAACAACTGCAGGGGTGTATACAACCAACATCTTTCAAGCAGCTCCATTGTTAGTTACCCAAGAAAGTATCGCAAAAGAAAATATGATTCAAGCAATTATCGTAAACTCAGGGAATGCCAATGCCTGTACAGGAGAGCAAGGTTTACTTGATGCATTCGCTATGCAAAAGGGATTTGCAAGCGAACTGGGAATACAAGACCATCTCGTAGCGGTAACTTCCACGGGAGTGATCGGGGAACTACTGCCGATGGATAAAGTAAATGCAGGGATAAAACAAATCCTAAATAAAGAGAATGAAAATGAAAATAATTTTATGAATGCTATCTTAACAACTGACACTTGTATCAAACATATAGCAGTGCAAATGAAAATCGATGGAAAAACAGTTTCCATTGGCGGTACCTCAAAGGGTTCTGGAATGATTCACCCTAACATGGCTACCATGCTTGGATTTGTAACAACAGATGCAAACATTGCCCAAGAAGACCTGCTTGGAGCATTGAGAGATATAACTAATCAAACTTTCAATATGATTACGGTTGATGGTGATACCAGTACGAACGATATGGTTTTAGTTATGGCAAATGGCTTGGCTGATAATAAACCACTAACTAAAGATCACCCTGAATGGAATATTTTTAAACAAGGGTTAAAAATCGTTTGTGAGTCACTTGCTAAAAAAATTGCAAGAGATGGTGAAGGTGCTACAAAACTAGTAGAAGTTCAAGTAAATGGTGCTTACAGTCAAAACGCAGCAAGTGCAGTCGGTAAAGCGATTATTTCATCAAACCTAGTTAAAACTGCAATTTATGGAACGGATCCAAACTGGGGAAGAATTGTTACTGCAATTGGCTACAGCGGTGTACCGGTTGAACCAAACGCAATTAAGGTGAATATCGGACCTTTCACTGTGTTCGAAAATGGTCTGCCAAGCACGTTTGTAGAAGAAGAAGTGAAGGAATACTTAGAGTCGGAAAATGTTAAATTAAGTGTTGAATTAAATCAAGGTAAATATAGCGCTACAGCCTGGGGATGCGATTTAACTTATGATTATGTGAAAATCAACGCATCTTACCGCACGTAAGGGAGGACCTGAAAATGAAATATATAGTCATTAAGTGCGGCGGAAGTGTGTTAGATAATCTCCCAAGATCCTTTTATGAAGATGTCGTAAAAATGCATCAAGCAGGTAAGTGGACACCAATCATTGTCCACGGGGGCGGGCCACTTATCACTTCATTATTAAAAAACTTAAATGTTGAAACTACATTTGTGAATGGTTTAAGAGTGACTAATCACGAGGTGTTAGATGTCGTTGAAATGGTATTAAGCGGTTCAGTCAACAAACAAGTTGTAAGAAATATTGTAGAAGTTGGCGGAGAAGCTCTAGGTGTGAGTGGTGTTGATGGCAGTTTGTTAAAAGCAGAGCCAACTTCTGATTCAAAGAATTTAGGTTTTGTAGGGGATGTAATCGAAGTAAATCACAATGTAATAGAAACAATCGTAAAACAAGGATATATCCCAGTCATTTCACCCATCGGAATAGATGCTAGCGGACAGCGATACAACATTAATGGAGATATAGCAGCAAGTGCGATTGCCAAAGCTTTGGAAGCAAATCTTTGTTTTATCAGTGATATTCCAGGGATATTAATTGAAAAAAATGGAATGAAGACGAAACTTGATAAAGCTTCCAAATCTATAATTGAAACGTTAATCGATAATAAAACAATTTATGGTGGGATGCTTCCGAAGGTAAAAGCCGCTATTGACGGCCTTGTTCATAACATACCTGAGGTTGGTATTATCAATGGATTTGAGAAAAATAGCTTGATAGATTATATGGATGGAAAAAAAGTCGGCACAAAAATTGTCTTAGAAGAGGGGATCGCGTAATGTCAATCAATAATTCAATCTCCCTAGCCTCGCCAGTGATGGCAACATACAGTCGATTCCCTGTTACTGTCGTTAAAGGGAAGGGAAGCTATGTTTGGGATGAAAAGGGTACTCAGTATTTAGATTTCACTTCCGGTATAGCGACCTGTAACCTAGGGCATGTGCCTGATGTCGTAAAAGAAGCACTTGAGGAGCAATTACAGAATCTTTGGCACTGTTCAAACCTCTATAACATACCGAATCAGCACCAACTGGCAGCGATTCTTACTGCCAATAGCTGCGGTGACCAAGTTTTCTTTTGTAATAGTGGGGCGGAAGCAAATGAGGCAGCGATCAAGTTAGCTAGAAGATATGCCAACAAAGTGAAAGGGAAGGAATCCCCTGAAATAGTAACGTTTCAGCAGTCCTTTCATGGTAGAACGCTAGCCACCTTATCGGCCACAGGACAAGAAAAAATTCAACAAGGATTTTTTCCGTTAGTATCCGGGTTTAGTTATCTTCCTTTTAATGATGAAGAAGCACTTGAACTGCTCTATACACTCGAGCCTGCAGCCGTTCTCCTTGAGCTTGTTCAGGGCGAAGGTGGAGTCATACCAGCGAACCAAGAATGGGTTAGTAAACTTGCGAAAATTTGCCAAGAAAGAGAAATCCTTCTTATGGTGGACGAAATCCAAACAGGGATCGGAAGAACAGGCACACTTTTTGCATATGAACAATACGGCATAGAGCCCGATGTCATTAGCATTGCAAAGGGACTTGGTTCAGGTTTTCCAATTGGAGCAATGATCGCAAAAGAAGAAGCCGCTAAAGGATTTGACCCAGGAAGCCACGGCAGTACTTTTGGAGGAAATCCATTAGCAACAGCAGCAGGACTCGCGACTGTTACACATATTACTGAAAGTAATTTATTAAATAACGCCAACGAAATTTCAGGGTACTTAGATAAAAAGTTACAAGAACTGAAGGAAAAGTACTCTTTTATAAAAGATATCCGCGGACTCGGCCTATTAAAGGGAATGGTCGTCGAAACGAATGCTTTAGGAATTGTTCAAAAGGCAATCGAAAACCATCTTCTTATCTTAACAGCCGGACCAAATGTAGTGAGAATTTTACCTCCGTTAACAGTAACAAAGGAAGAAATAAATGAATTTATTAAAGCGTTGGAAATAACTTTCCAAGGTATTGAGAAAGGCGAGTGAGTATGTTGCAGAATGGATACCTTACTTTGGAAACGGGAGAAGTATTTGAGGGGGTACTAATTGGTGCCGAAAAAGAGTCTTTCGGAGAAGTGGTTTTTAATACAAGCATGACTGGGTATCAAGAGATTATCACTGATCCATCATACGCAGGACAAATCATTACCTTCTGTTATCCTATTATCGGTAATTATGGGGTTAATGCAATCGATGATGAGAGCATCACACCAGCATTATCAGGGGTGATTATCGGTGATTTATGTGAAACACCGAGCCATTATCAATCCGTAAATAATTTCTCTGAAAAACTAAAGCAGGCAGGAGTTCCTGGGATTGCAGGAATTGATACGCGTCTTTTAGTAAAAACCATTCGCAGCCGTGGGACGGTAAAAGGGTATTTAAGCCAGTCCAAGAATGGCGAAATGTCAGCTCCAGAAAAATCTTCATTTTGGGTGGAGAAAGTATCAACTAAAAAAATTCAATATTTCAAAAACCAAGGGCCGCATGTGGTGCTCATGGATTATGGATTTAAAAAGTCGATTCTCAACGCCCTGCTAGATGAAAACTGTGCGGTAACAATCGTCCCATACAATACTCCTTATGAAAAAATAAAGGCCTTGAATCCAGATGGTGTCCTGTTCAGTAATGGACCTGGGGACCCAATGGAATTAAAAAAATGGTTTCCAGAAATAAAAAAAATAAGTCAGAACTATCCTACATTGGGCATTTGTCTGGGGCATCAATTAATCGCCCTTGCATATGGGGCTAAAACAAAAAAACTAGCCTATGGGCATCGCGGTGGTAATCATCCAGTGAAGGAACTTACGACTGGAAAAGTGAAAATCACAGCACAAAATCATGGCTATGTTGTCGTTGACGAAAGTATTGACAACAAGGAATTCGATGTCACCTACCGAAACGTAAATGACCGTTCGATTGAGGGGTTAATGCATAAGAACCATCAGATACAAACCGTGCAATTTCATCCTGAAGCCCATCCAGGACCAAGCGATACAGAATATATTTTAAAAAATTTCGTAACTCAGATAGCTTCTATGGGAGAGACTGTTTATGCCATTAAATAAAAGTTTAAAAAAGGTACTAGTGATTGGATCAGGTCCAATTGTTATTGGGCAGGCTGCAGAATTTGATTATGCAGGTACACAGGCATGTATAGCCTTGAAAGAAGAAGGAATTGAAGTTGTTTTAATTAATAATAACCCGGCCACCATCATGACAGATGAAGCCGTTGCCGATAAGGTATATATTGAACCGCTTAACGTTGAAACCATTGAAAAAATCATCAAGAAAGAAAAACCTGATGGTATTATTGGTACACTAGGCGGCCAAACGGGTCTGAATTTAACTGTGCAGCTTTACGAACAAAATATTTTAGAAAAATACAATGTTGAATTATTAGGAACATCTGTTGAGTCTATCAAAAATGGTGAGGACAGAGAGAAGTTCCGTAACTTGATGCTTAAAATTGGTGAACCAATTCCAGAGTCCGCGATTATTCACAGCTTTGAGGAAGGAGTTTCCTTTGTAAAGGAAATTGGATTTCCAGTCATCATTCGCCCTGCGTATACACTTGGAGGGGATGGAGGCGGCTTTGCTTATAATGATGAAGAACTGGAAACTGTTCTGAAAAAAGGCTTAGCGGCAAGTCCGATTCAGCAGGTGTTGGTAGAAAGAAGTATCAAAGGCTGGAAAGAAATTGAGTATGAAGTCATGAGAGACGACAATGACACGTGCATCATCGTTTGCAATATGGAAAATATGGATCCAGTCGGTGTACATACAGGGGATTCCATTGTTGTTGCTCCGTCGCAAACATTAACAGATGTCCAATATCAAATGCTTCGTGATTCTTCTATAAAAGTTATTAAAGAATTAAAGATTATCGGTGGTTGTAACATCCAGTTTGCTCTTCATCCGGAATCGAATCAGTATTACATTATCGAAGTAAATCCAAGGGTGAGCCGTTCTTCGGCGCTTGCATCTAAAGCGACTGGTTATCCAATTGCCAGGATGGCAGCGAAGTGTGCGATTGGGTATCATTTGGATGAGATTGTGAATCCGATAACAGGTAATACCTTCGCATCATTTGAGCCAGCGATTGATTATATTGTGGTAAAACTACCTCGCTTTCCTTTTGACAAATTCCCTGAAGCGGACCGGACCTTAGGAACGCAAATGAAGGCAACTGGGGAAGTAATGGCGATTGATCGGACATTTGAAGGTGCCTTAAACAAAGCCATTCGCTCGATGGAAATGAATGTTTATGGACTTTGCCTCGAAAGAAATAAATTAATTGATGAAAAGAACTTACTTGAACTTCTTAAACAGGCAAATGATCAGCGATTATTCATCATTGCAGAATCGCTTAGAAGAGGGATATCACTTGAAAAAGTTCGACAGTTGACCGAGATTGATTCATGGTTTTTACACAAAATTAGCTCAATCGTTACGTTAGAAACGGAATTAGCTTCCTATAATTGGAGCGATGTTCCAGTTTCCTTGCTTAAGGTGGCAAAGCGAAATAATATTTCCGACAAGCTCATATCTCAAATATATGTTATTCCTGAAAAGCAGGTAAGAAGCAAGTGGAAAGAACTCAACTGGAAACCTGGTTATAAAATGGTTGATACCTGTTCAGCTGAGTTTGATGCTGTTACACCTTACTATTATTCAACCTGGCACGGGTTTGATGAAGTTGAAGTGACGAGCAAGAAAAAGATTCTTGTCATTGGCTCTGGCCCAATTCGAATCGGCCAAGGGATTGAATTTGATTACTGCTCGGTACACGCGGCAAAAGCGATTAAGAAAAAGGGCTATGAAGCGGTTGTTATCAATAACAATCCTGAGACCGTTAGTACCGATTATTCGATTGCAGACCGCCTTTATTTTGAACCACTCGCAGCAGAGGATGTACTTCATGTCATCGAAAAAGAACAGGTGGAAGGTGTATTGATTCAGTTCGGTGGGCAAACAGCCATTAATTTAGCCCATGATTTAGAAGAAGAAGGGATCAAAATTTTAGGTACTACGGTGAAAAATGTTGATCGCCTAGAAGATCGTAAAGAATTTTACCAGTTGCTTGAAGACTTAAACATTCCGCATATAGAGGGTCAAACCGTTTCGCATTCTGACGAATTAATAGAAGCAGCCACTAAACTGGGTTATCCAGTCCTGGTGCGCCCATCCTATGTCATTGGCGGCCAATCAATGTTTACTATTTTTTCAGAAGCGGAATTGAGCCAGTATATACTGCAACTTGAGAAAAATTCGCAAGCAACGATGTGGCCATTATTAGTAGATAAATACTTACCTGGATTAGAGTGCGAGATTGATGTCATTTGTGATGGGGAAAATATCGTCGTCCCAGGTATCTTTGAACATATAGAAAAAGCTGGGGTCCATTCAGGGGATAGCATCTCGGTGTTCCCGCCGATATCACTGTCAGAGAAAATTAAAGAAACGTTAATTGATTATGCCGAAAAAATTGCAAATTCAGCACCAGTTATTGGAATCATGAACATTCAATTTGTTATCTATGAAGGCCAGGTTAATGTGCTTGAAGTCAATCCGCGTTCTTCTAGAACAGTGCCAATCATGAGTAAGGTCACAGGAATTCCGATGATTGAATGGGCGACACGCGTTCAATTAGGAGAGACCCTCTCAGATCTATGTTCAACAAAGGGACTAATGGATGAGCCATCCTATTTTTCAGTAAAAACACCTGTTTTTTCATCAAGTAAGCTAAAAGGTGTTGACCATGTGCTAGGACCAGAAATGAAATCAACTGGTGAAGCGCTTGGCATGGGAGCAACCTATCAAGAGGCACTTGAAAAGTCTATTCCTGCTCTTGGCGGGCAACAAGATGAAAATTATATTTTCTGTTCCATTTCTGATCGAGATAAGCAAGCATCTCTTCCTATCATTCAAGAACTTGTAATAAAACAATACAAGATTGTTGCTACAGAGGGGACTGCTTCATATTTCCAAAACCATGGAATTGATGTTGAAAAAGTGATTAAGGACGATGCAGAAGTCATTGAACTTTTCCGAAAACAGTCCATGAAGGCTGTCATTAATATACCGAATCAAGGACGAAATAAAATTAAATTTGGTTTCCAGATTCGCGAACATGCGGTTCGCTACAAGGTACCAGTATTTACACACTTAGATACAATTGAAGCGATTATCGGCCTGGAAAAAGGATCTCAATCCGATTCTGAGGTTCGATCTATGAATGAATATTACAAGTTGGAAGAGAGAGGTGCCGTTCATGGGTGAGGCCATTAAATTAAATGAAATTAGTAATATAAATAAGCCGAAACTTAAAGGAAAGGGCTTTTTACAGCTTTCCGATTTTAGTACAGATGAAATCCTCTATCTTCTAAACGAGGCGATAGAGATGAAAAAGCTCCAAAAACAAGGAAAACCGCATCCGTATTTAAGCGGGAAGGTTTTAGGGATGATTTTTGAAAAATCATCCACCCGTACAAGGGTATCATTTGAGGTAGGGATGCTGCAGTTAGGCGGTCATGCAATATTCTTAAGTTCAAAGGATATCCAGCTTGGAAGAGGAGAAAGTATTTCTGATACCGCAAAAGTGTTGTCGCGCTATGTGGACGGATTAATGATTCGAACGTTTTCACACGATTCAGTCGAAGAATTAGCTGAGCATGCAACAGTACCAGTTATTAATGGTTTAACTGACCTGCAGCACCCTACCCAAGTGTTAGCTGACCTTTTAACGATTCTTGAGCATAAAGGGAAACTGTCCGGCTTAAAGATGTGCTATATTGGGGACGGCAATAACAATATGGCTCATTCTTTAATGGAAGGCGCGATGAAGGTTGGAATGGATATTAGCATTGCCAGTCCCCCAGGATATTTGCCTGATGGAAAAATAACAGAGAAGGCAATTAAAGTTGGAAAACAAACTGGATGTAAACTCGTGATTACAAATGATCCGCTAGAAGCTGTTAAAGATGCAGATGTCATCGTAACAGATGTCTGGACCAGTATGGGGCAGGAAGAAGAAACTTCAAAAAGACTCGAGGCGTTCCATGGATTTCAAGTAAATAATGAACTTTGTAAGAATGCAAAGGATGACTATATCTTTTTGCATTGCTTGCCTGCCCATCGAGGCGAAGAAGTAACAGCAGAGGTCATCGATGGTCCTCATTCAGTGGTTTTTGATGAAGCGGAGAACCGTCTTCATGCCCAGAAAGCAATTTTAAAACTTTTACTAGCATAATAGTTTCCTTTTCTATGAGATTTGTTGTATAATAATTCTATCGGTTGAATAAAAATACACATACGGTAAGAGGAGAATAAAAACAATGACAAAAGAAAAAATCATTTTAGCCTACTCAGGCGGTTTAGATACATCAGTTTCAGTAAAATGGATTCAAGAAAAATATGGCTACGATGTAATTGCATTAGGTCTAGATGTCGGTGAAGGAAAAGACTTAGAAGCCATCAAAAATAAGGCACTGAATGTCGGAGCCATTAAAGCCTATATGATCGATGCTAAAGAATTATTAGCAAAGGAATATATTTTACCAGCATTAAAAGCTAATTGCTTATATGAAGGAAAATATCCATTATCTTCAGCTTTATCTAGACCGCTTATTTCAAAACTATTAGTGGAGGTAGCTGAACAAGAAGGGGCTACTGCTGTTGCTCATGGCTGTACAGGTAAAGGAAATGACCAGGTACGTTTTGAAGTTTCCATCCAAGCATTGAATCCAAGTTTAAAAGTTGTTGCCCCTGTTCGTGAATGGGGAATGACACGTGACGAAGAAATCAAATATGCTGAGGAGAACGGAATTCCAATCCCAGTCGATTTAGATAATCCATTTTCAATTGATGCCAATATCTGGGGACGTGCTTGTGAGGCCGGAGTTCTAGAGGATCCATGGGCTGAGGCGCCAGAAGCAGCCTTTGATTGGACGAATCCAATAGAACTTACACCAGATGCAGCGGAGTATGTTGAAATTGAATTTGAACAGGGGGTACCTGTTGCCCTTAACGGTGAGAAACTCCCACTTGTTCAATTAATTGAAACCTTAAATGAGCTTGGCGGCAAGCACGGTGTTGGCCGTATTGATCATATTGAAAATAGATTAGTAGGAATTAAATCTCGTGAAGTGTACGAAAATCCTGCTGCGCTAATTTTAATCAATGCCCATAAAGAATTAGAGTTTTTAACTCTAACTCGTGAGGTTACACAATTTAAGACACAGGTTGAACAGCAAATGGCGAAGATCATTTACGAAGGACTTTGGTATTCTCCGATAAAACCAGCACTTGATGCATTTATTAATGAAACTCAAAAAAACGTTTCTGGAACAATTCGTGTCAAGCTTCATAAAGGTAATCATACGGTTGTGGGCAGAAAGTCTCCTTACAGCTTATACAACGAGGAACTAGCAACGTATTCAAAAGGTGATGCGTTTGATCATAATGCCGCAGTAGGATTTATTAAGATTTGGGGTCTGCCAACAAAGGTCTATTCAGAAGTGAATAAAAAGGAATCAATTTTAAAATAATTCGGATTGCCCTCGAATCCTTTTTCGAGGGCTGTCTTGTTAGGTTAAGGGGGAGCAATCAATGTCTAAGTTATGGGGCGGCCGTTTTACGAAAGAAACGAATAAGCTAGTTGAGGAATTTACAGCCTCAATTACATTTGATCAAAAGCTAGCTAAGGAGGATATCGCAGGAAGTCTTGCCCATGTGCAAATGCTGGGTGAGTGCGGTATTATTCCAATGGAGGATGCTATAAAGATTAAGGACGGACTACTCTCCATCAAGAAAATGGTCGATGATAACGCGGTAGAGTTTTTAGTTGAAGATGAAGATATCCATATGAATATTGAAAAGTTATTAATAGAAAAAATTGGTCCGGTGGGAGGAAAGCTCCATACAGGGAGAAGCCGTAATGATCAGGTGGCCACCGACATGCATCTATACTTAAGAACGAAAACAACTGAGCTTATTAAATTAATAGAAGATGTCCAACAGGCATTAATTGAGCAGGCGAAAGAGAATGTCCAAACGTTAATTCCTGGGTATACTCACCTGCAGCGAGCCCAGCCTGTATCCTTTGCCCATCATTTAATGGCATATTTTTGGATGTTTGAACGTGATAAAGAGAGATTGATTGATAGTTTAAAGCGTATCAATTGGTTGCCTCTTGGTTCAGGGGCATTGGCAGGAACGACGTTTCCGATCAATCGTGAACGTGTCGCGGAACTGTTGGGGTTTGAAACGGTTTATCCTAATAGTATGGATGCTGTCAGTGATCGCGACTTTATCCTTGAGTTTTTATCGATTGGTTCAATAATCATGACCCATATTTCCAGATTATCCGAAGAGCTTGTCATTTGGTCGAGCCAGGAGTTTCAGTTCGTCGAGTTGGATGATTCATTTTGCACAGGTTCAAGTATTATGCCGCAAAAGAAAAATCCAGACGTACCTGAGCTGCTACGTGGAAAAACCGGACGGACATATGGTAATTTAATCGGACTGCTCACCGTTCTTAAAGGTCTGCCACTCGCGTATAACAAGGATTTACAGGAAGATAAGGAAGGTATGTTTGATACGGTTGAAACGCTTGAAGGTTCCTTAATGTTATTAGCACCGATGATTGAAACGATGACAGTAAATAAAGACGTGATGCGTAAGGCCATTAACAATGACTTTTCTAATGCCACAGATATTGCTGATTACTTAGTAAGAAAAGGTCTGCCTTTCCGTGATGCGCATGAAGTTATCGGAAAAATTGTTTTATATGCGATTCAGTCTAACAAATTTTTGCTAGATTTGAGCTTCGAAGAATATCAGGGCTTTAGTCCATTATTTGAGGAAGATATTTATGTTGTATTAGCTCCTGAGCATGTTGTTGGTGTCCGAAATAGCTTTGGGGGAACAGCTCCAGAGCAAGTGGAAAAGCAAATCAAGCTTGCTGAGGGAAAACTAGAGCAATAAAAATAATTTTTTAAAAGCCTGCCATTTGGTGGGCTTTTAGTTTTTAAAATTTGTATTAAATAGTAAAATATTAGATAATTTCCCCATGGGAATTTTAACTAAAGACAGGAGGAAAAAATGATGAAAATTCGTGTGTCTGCCGTTCAGTACCAACTACATACCATTCAATCCTTCGAGGAATTTACCTCACAATGTGAGCACTACATAAAAACTGCTGAGGAATTTGGGGCAGAGTTTGTCTTATTTCCAGAGTTCTTTACAACTCAATTACTTTCAATAGGTAATGGTCAAGGCAAGAGCCTGACAATTAATGACCTGCCAAGTTATACCCAACAATATCTAGAATTATTTTCAAATTTTGCACAAAAAAAGAACTTACATATTATTGCGGGAACACATGTGATTGAAAGGGATGGCAAGCTGTATAATACAGCACATTTATTTTATCCAGATGGAAGAATTGGTGAGCAGGCAAAACTCCATATTACACCGACTGAAGTAAATGAATGGAATATGGCACCTGGGGATTCATTTCAGATATTTGAAACAGAAAAAGGGAAAATCGCCCTCCTTACTTGTTATGATATTGAATTTCCAGAAATTGTACGTATGGCAAAGGCCAAAGGTGCTGATGTGATTTTCTGTCCATCATGCACAGATGACCGTCATGGTTTTCATCGTGTTCGTTATACCAGCCATGCTCGTGCAGTTGAAAACCAAGTATATGTGGTCCTAACGGGAACTGTCGGTTCACTGCCGACTGTTGATTTTATGCGCGCTAATTTTGGCCAGGCGGCAATCATTACTCCTAACGATATACCATTTCCACCAAAAGGAATCTTGGTGGAAGGGGAAATCAATAATGACATGATTGTGACGGCTGACCTAGATATAAACTTGTTATATGAAGTAAGAGAACGTGGTTCCGTTACAACCTGGCGTGATCGAAGAACGGATCTTTACACAGATTGGGAAAAATAAACTGAAGGGGTGGGTATAGAATGTATCGAAGTGAATTTTACGTCTATGACCAAGAGCGGCCTGTGCCAGTTATCATTCGAAATTATTCAAATGTGGATTTTGACGATCTTATCAAGATTCAATCCGAGTGCTTCCCACCTCCTTTTCCTTCAGAATTATGGTGGAATAAAGAGCAATTAGCAAACCATGTGTACATGTTTCCAGAAGGTGCATTGTGTGTTGAAGTAGATGGTGAATTAGCTGGGTCAATTACCGGCTTAACTATCGACTTTGATCCTAGCGATAAAAACCATTCGTGGGAAGAAATCACTGACCATGGATATATACGGAACAATAATCCAAATGGGAATACCTTGTATATTGTTGATATTAGTGTTCGTCCGAAGTACCGCAAACTAGGGCTTGGTAAATTGATGATGCAGTCTATGTACCATGTTGTGATAGAAAAAGAGTTATATCGATTACTTGGCGGGGGCAGAATGCCAGGATATCATAAAAAAGCTGATATCATGACACCAGGACAATATTTAGATGCAACAATTAAAGGGGAAGTTCAAGATCCTGTTATCACTTTCTTGCTGCATTGTGGTCGTGTGCCAATAGGGATTATTGAAAATTATCTCGAGGATGATGAATCCTGCAATTATGCTGCATTAATGGAATGGAAAAACCCTTTTAGATAAGTGAGAGGAATGAATCATAATGGAATATATTAGAATAACCAGTATAGCAGACCCTAATTTTAAAAAGCTTCATAACTTAATGGGAGAAATTTTTCCTCCAGAAGAAGTATTAGAATATGAGCTATGGAAAGAGCCATTAGAAGATCCGAGTATTCGCGTGTTTGTTGCTGTCGATGGAGACGAAGTCACAGGAGCAACTGAATATCGTTATTATCCGGATTGGAATATTGCTATGACAGATTTTACAATCATCAGTAAACCAGGCTTAAGCCTTGGCCGTTTTTTAGCGCATAACCGTTTAACGGATTTACAACAATTAGCTAAAGAAAATGGTAACGAGCTATTCGGGATGTTTGCAGAAATATACGATCCGTACCGGGTTGAACAACACGAATTTGGTGGAGTAAAGGTTATGGATCCATATGTCCGACGTGAAGTTCTCTCCCATTTGGGTTATAAACGCATTGATTTTTCATATGTTCATCCTTCCTGGAAAAACAATGGGGAAGCTGTAGCAGGTCTAGATTTATGTTTCATGCCAATTCAAGATGAAGGACTTAATTCACTACCAGCAAACCTGGTAAAGGATTTTCTGACGACATACTATTCAATTCTTACAAATAAGCCGAAGGATTGGCTCGAAATGATAGATCGACTGGGGAAAAAGGAATTTGTCTCCCTATTACCACTTTAATAAAAAGAAATTTCAAATAATATTGACAACTATCTTGGAATCAACTAGAATTCTCTTTATAACTTGGAAATTTAATGAAAAACTAACTAAATAAAACTCTTATCCAGAGCGGCGGAGGGACTAGGCCCGATGAAGCCCGGCAACCATCAAGGTAATTCTTGAAAAGGTGCTAATTCCTGCAGGTTATTTTTAACCTGACAGATAAGAGGAGGAAATCTACCCTCTTCTTATGAAGAGGGTTTTTCTTATTTATATGATATTAAAAGAAACAACCTATTAGTCATGTCTAATATTATTTAAGGGGTGGAAAGCATGTCTGTCATTAAAGTGGCAATTCTAGGCTTTGGTACAGTGGGTGAAGGGGTATATAAAACAATACAATCCCACGCTGATGAACTAACTAATGTTTTAGGAAGAAAAGTAGAAGTAGCTGCAGTGCTAATAAAAAATAAACAAAAAACAAGAGACATAAGTGAAGATGTTTTAATAACTACAGATTTTGCCGAAATTCTTAAACTACCTCAACTGGATGTTGTTGTCGAAGCAATCGTCGACAAAGAACAACCCTTTACTTTTTTAAAACAAGCTATCCAAAGTGGTTGCCACATTATCACAGCAAATAAAGAGATGTTTGCACATCACGGTAATGAGCTGCTCAAGCTAGCAGAGAGTCATAAAGTTTCAGTTGGTTTCGAAGCAACAGTTGCGGGAGGAGTTCCAGTTATTCAAACCCTTAGGCAGTTATTAAATGTTAACCGTGTTCGTACCGTACAAGGCATTCTTAACGGGACATCAAATTTCATCCTTACTGAAATGCGGGAGAAAAAACAGTCCTTTGTTGCTGCGCTTAGTTTAGCACAAGGGAAGGGGTATGCTGAAGCGGACCCAACCAACGATGTGGAGGGGTTTGATGCTTTTTATAAAACAATAATTCTCAGCAGAATAGCTTTTGGTATAGAACCAAATTGGCAGGATGTTGAACGGGAAGGTATTACTTCGATCACAAGTGAATTAATCGAATCAACTGAAAAGCTAGGGTTAAGGTTTAAACATATTGCAAGTATTAATAAGATAGGTGATCAAATTAATGCAACGGTTAGACCGGTTCTTGTTGGAAAGTCGCATCCTTTTTATTCCGTTGAAGGGGTAGAAAATGCGGTAAATATTCATTCTGATATCGTTGGTAGTATTACTTTGCAAGGACCTGGAGCTGGGATGTATCCAACTGCTAGTGCTGTTATCGAGGATTTGGTCTATGTCTGTCAAAATCAGCCGTCAAATAAGATTTTCAAAGAAACAATTGCATTATGTGATGGAGAGAAAAAAGGGGATGTAGAATGCTTATGGTTAATTCAAGGTCTCTCAAAAAATTATAAAAACCCTTTGATTACATGGATTACTCAAGCTATTGATGAGACAGCCATTATCCGGGCAACAAAGGAAGAAATTGAACGTTTAATTAATGACCAGCAGGCAAGGTGTTACTTTCAAATAATAGGTGAGTATGAAACAGAGAACAAAATTAATGAGGTAACCCTAGCTGCCCTTTAAGTTAAAGGAATGTAGCGAGCAAGCGGTTATTCCCAAAAGAGCATTTAGGTGCTCTTTTTTTTTTATGAAGAATTACTACTCACTTATGTGTATGGTATTTACTAATATCTATAAAAATATTAAACAAAACATCTTTTAACTGGGGATAAGTTTAGTCAAAATTAAATGGTATTCATATTGTGTAAAAGCTTGACCAAATGGATTTTTTTTTAAAAAAGAAAATGAAGAGGTGCATCATGTTAGGGAATAGCTTAAATGGACGTTTATTAACGAATCTGAATAATACATTCACCTATGAGTTTTGGGTAATGCCTGAAAGCGTTCATCGTATCGATAAACAAACACGTGATAGGCCCGCAGATGTAAATGGAAAAAATTATATCATAGGACCTGGACATGGAGTGTCCGATAATGATGCTGGAGTTAGTGTTTCAGTTGGATTAAATGGGATAACGGTCTATGAACATACTAAGAAAAATATCTATGCAGTGTTAGTCTATGAAGCTATTATTAATCAGCTCATTCATGTTGCTGTTGTCTATGATGATAGAGAGCCCCACCTATTCATTAATGGGAAGTTTGTAAAAAAAGGTGAACGAAGCCCTAAATCATTTGTATACCCATCGGGGATGATTGGGGGGCAACCTGGTCTTTTCTTTAATGGAGATATCAACGAGATTAGGCTTTGGAATCACTGCCGGACAGAACAAAATCTTAATAATTATTTGAATAAAAAGCTCACTGGAAGTGAAGCAGAGCTATATGGTGTTTGGCCAACTCCACCTGTAAATGAACTAGAAACAAAAAAGGCAAATGCAAAAACCAAAACCCGCAAAATAAAAAAGCGTCCTTCTGCTAAGGAGCGACAAAATGAAATCCCCCTAGTAAGTAAGAACGAAGATATTGAAGTCAGTATTATTATTCCTTCCCTCAATAAATATCCACTCAATCTATTTACTCTCTATTCACTGGAATACCAAACATTCAATCCTTCAAAAATGGAAGTTATCTTTATAGATGATGCTTCAACAGACCAAACGGAAGAAAAGGTAAAGGGCTATAAGCCTCCGTATCATTTTAAATATATACGTAATAAAAAGAATCTTGGAAGAGCTAAGGTTCGAAATTTAGGCATTCGTTCTGCAAGAGGCAGCATTCTTATTTTTCTAGATGCAGAAATGATAACAGAACCCGATTTTGTTGAAAGTCATCATAAGCTCCACCAATCAAATAGTAAGCTTATTATATCAGGTGCAATGCATTCAAGAGTTATACACTCATGTATCTTTCCTGAATTTACTCAAAAGAAGATAAACAAAATCTCAACTATATCTAAAAATAACCAGGAGATTTATTCGAGGATTAAAGACTTTAAATATCCAAGTAAAGAACCGTATCAGTTGTTAGAAAAAAAAGATATTGAAAAGAAAGTATTTAAGAATTTAGGTGTTGAAGTATACCCATGGTTCCAACAGATAACCCGCAATTTTCCTGCTGATTTAGAAGGGTTTGCGTTTCCATGGATGGCTTTTCTAACAGGGAATGTTTCCATTCGTAAAGAGTTTATTATTGAGGCGGGATTGTTCGATGAAGACTTTGTCAAGTACGGTTACGAAGATTGGGAAATAGGTTATCGTTTATATAAAATGGGCGCCAAATATATTGTTAGAAACGATTTGATCACGTACCATCAAGAACATCCTGTTGGAGAAAGTAAATGGAATGAGGCAATTAACAATCTGGGACTGTTTTTGAAAAAGCATCATGACATCGATGTTCTAATTCTTGGAATAGAGATATCAGGTCTAGCAGATTTATTAACGATGAATAAGGTATTAAGCGAATATAAGTTACTCATTCAATCCCATCCAGAGCGATTTCTAAAATTCCAAGAAAAATTCATTTGCATCCTTGAAACAATCCTCCTTATACTTCAAATCGACATCCGTCACATAAATATCTTAGGAGCTGCTGGCTTTAGCTCTGACGACAGAAAAGAACTTCAAGAAGATATTAATTCAATCAAAGGACTAAACAAGTTTACAAAATTAACTTCCCTTTTAGAAAAGATCAAGAACTCTTAAAAAAATTCTCCAAGGTAAAGGAGTGAAAGTGTGGTTTCCATTATTACATGTACAATAAGAGAAGAAAATATCAAAAATGTTTTCAAAAATTATCAACAGCAATCCTGGAAGGATAAAGAACTGATTATTATCTTAAATAAGGATTCTATGAATATTGATAGATGGATCAAAAAGGCAAGGAAATATCGTAATGTCCAGATTTATCAGCTCCACGAAAAAGCAACCTTAGGTGACTGCTTAAATTTTGGGATTATGAAAGCAAGTCATGATATTATTGCAAAATTTGATGACGATGATTATTACGGGCCTGACTA
Organism: Neobacillus sp. BF23-41; assembly: GCF_041106275.1. Lineage (NCBI taxonomy): Bacteria > Bacillati > Bacillota > Bacilli > Caryophanales > Bacillaceae > Neobacillus > Neobacillus sp. BF23-41. Next base: position 25,154 of record NZ_JBGBPR010000015.1, on the reverse strand, counting down.
CATTAAAAGTTCGATGGATGCTTTTAAAAATAAAGATATTTCTATTATCGGAAAAAGTTCTTTATATATTTATTTTAAAAATAAAAAAGCGCTGATCCATGTATCAGGTAGTGAGAATTCAATCACAGACACTGTTGCTGGAGCGACATTAATATTTAGAAAAGACGTGTTCCAACAAGTTCAATTTGAAAAAGTAAATCGAGCGGAGGATTACTTTTTCATTGATCAATGTAAAGAGAAGGGCTTTAATGTCTATTCTACTGAACGTTTTCATTTTGCAGTCATCAGACATGATACCGAAAAACATACATGGAAGATTGCTGATAAGGATCTTATGGAATGGGGAGAATTAATCACCTATACAGAAGATTTCCAATCACTAGTCTCAAAAAAAGCCGCGATTTGAGGATCGAGCAGTGGCTCGCTTTTCCCTCTTTATCATATAAAAAAGAAGCAGGCTGCCCTGCTTCTTCTTTTTGGCCTAAATCATTTATTTCTTTTCGTGTTTACACGTTGATTAGCAGCATTGGCACGTGCGAGTGCCTCAAGATCTGCATGGTCTGCAAATTCTGCAGAATATTCAACGTCATTTCCATCAGTTATTTTTAGGTTCTTAGGTGTTTGTGGAAGTGAGCTTTTGTTACTATTACCAGTTCCATTATGCATACGACCCATTACTAAAAACCCCTTTCAATGTTAACTTTCAGGAGCCGAATTGCTCCCTTTAATATCATTTACAATTAGAAAGGTAACCATGAATGGAAAATACTTCAGCAGAGCCATTTGGTCGTAACTGTGGTCTAACTAGAGTCTGGTTTTTTTGTCGTGGTATCCGCCTGCACGGTCCGCCATTTTAAATTCCCTTTGATAAGATACTTCCTGCATACTGGTTAATGAGTATTTGCCTCGGTCCTTATCTTTTTTCTTTTTTTCCGCCATTTTGCTCATTCCTTTCAACATTTTTTTAGTTAATCGTCATCAAGCTATGTGGTAAAAAATTAAAAGCACGTTATGTACTTATTTCCATTTTTACCTTTTAAGAAAGGAATGATACTATTTTTTAAGAAAATATATTTTTCAATGCCAAATGTAAATCGGAATACTTAAATTGATAGCCGTTTTCTAAAAGCTTATTCGGGAATACCCTTTGTCCATCAACCACCAATGTGCTCATTTCACCAAGCAGCAGACGAAGTGCAAAACTTGGGACCGGGAGCCAGTGGGGGCGGTTTAATACTCGGGCAAGTGTTTTTCCAAACTCAGTCATCGTTACCGGTTGCGGTGCAGTGAAATTGATGGGTCCATCCATTTTTTCATTTTCGATAATAAAGGATATCCCTAGGACCACATCCTCAATGTGAATCCATGACATCCACTGACGTCCATTTCCAATGGGACCACCGATAAATGATTTATAAGGGATTGCCATTTTTTGAAGAGCCCCTTGGTGTTTATCAAGGATGATTCCGAACCTGCAAAAGACAGTACGTATCCCTAATTGGCTGGCTTTTCCAGCTTCGATTTCCCATTGCTTAACTGTATCGGCCAAGAAATCATTCCCAAAGCCATGGTTATCTTTTTCAGTAAAAATTTTATCAAAGGATGTTCCATAAATCCCAATTGCACTTGCATTGATCAGTGCCTTTGGTTTGGTGTCTAATTTATTTATAATGGCTAGCAGTGCATGAACAGACTCTAAGCGACTGTTTAGGATCTTTTCTTTTCTTTTTACCGTCCAACGTCCACTATTAATCGATTCGCCTGCAAGGTTGATAAAAATATCAGTATCTTGGAGTTCATGAATGGGGCTTGAACTATCACTTAGCCACTCGACGTATCGAATTCCATCAGTACGATTTGTCTCAATCGATTTTCTTGATAAAATAATTATCTCATGATTGTTTTTCAACAGGTGTTTGGTAAGTGCTTGCCCTACAAAGCCTGTTCCGCCTGCAATCGTTATTTTCATTTTTTCCGCCCCCTTTTACGTTTAATCTTACAATAGATAATGAGGAATATGGTAAAGTATTGATGAGGTGAATAACGTGGCCATTATAACAAAGATCACCACACAACAGAAAACTCAGGATCGATTTAATATTTTTATGGATTTCGGTAAGGGTAAGGGTGAGGAATTTGCCTTTAGTGTCGACAGTGATGTTCTAATCAAATTTCAATTAAAGAAAGGAATGGAGCTTGATGATTTTTCCTTTGTGGAAATTCAGTATCAAGACGACATTCGCAAAGCATACAATAAAGCCATCCATTACTTAGCTAGAAGAATGAGATCGGAAAAAGAAATAAAAGATTATCTTGTATTAAAGGAAATAGATGAACCTGTCATCAATGAAATTCTTCATAGATTAACTGCACAGAAATACATAAATGACGAGGAATTCGCGTTGGCCTATGTACGAACCCAAGCGAATACCACTGATAAAGGTCCTAATGTAATTAAAATAGAATTAAAGGAAAAGGGAATAGTAGAGGGAATTCTCAACCATGCACTAAAGGAATATCCTCTCGAGCGACAGATTGAAAAAGCCACCAAAATAAGCTCAAAGTTTTACGAAAAGAATACAAAGGAATCATTAAAAATTCAAAAACAGAAACTTGAGAATCTGCTCCTTAGAAAAGGTTATCCATATGAAGTCATTAATATTGCTGTTAATGATGTCGGGATGAACAACGAGATGGATGAGGAAATGGAGGCAATCAGATTCCAAGGTGAGAAGGCCCATCGAAAATTTAGTAAATACAGTGGCTTTGAATATGAACAAAAGATGAAACAAGCATTATATCGAAAAGGGTTCCCGATCGAACTCATCGAAACATACTTATCAGAAAGTAAAAAATCATGACAAAAGCATCATGATTTTTTACTTTCGATAATAATGGAATCTTGATCCATTTGTTCGATAATCATTTCGGCAACTTCCCTTGGTGAGCGGAAACGGGAGGTATCTTTGACATGGTCACTATTATCCCAAAATGGTGTGTCCATACCGCCCATATACACCGCGTTAAATTTAATCCCTCTCCCTTCGTATTCTTTCTGCAGACTCTCTGTAAAGCCTCTAATTGCAAATTTACTGGCCACATAAACCGCTTCATTCACTTTTCCACGCAAGCCTGCTGTTGAAATAATATTCAAAATACGTCCTTCCGAAGTCTTTAGCAGTTGAGGTAAAATTGCTTTGGTCATTAAAATAGTCCCTGAAACATTTGTGTTGATCATTTCAGTAATGTGATGTTCATTCATTTCCACAAATGGACCGAAATGCCCAACTCCAGCATTATTAACTAATCCGTATATATTATAGGTATGACTAATTTCTTCAGCTTTTTTCGAAACATCTTTCGCATTTCCAATATCTATAGAGAGGATATCAGCACTTCCTCCATTTGTTTCAATTTCTGCTTTTGTAGTTGTTAATTTATCAAAGTTCCGCCCTGTTAACAAAAGGTGATAGCCTTTTTGCGAAAAGAGATGCGCTAATTCTTTTCCTAAACCAGAGCCTGCCCCAGTAATAATGATCGTTTTCATTTTAAAATCTCCTTTGTATATTAGTTCATCCTTTATTTATTATATTATAATATACTAAAATGAGGTTATAAGGGGAGTGAATTCAAATGCAACAGGAGAAACGCTACAGTACCATGTCAGAACATGAATTAAGACAAGAAATTGGCATGCTCCAAGAACAAGCCAGAAAAGCAGAACAAATGGGAATGGTCAGTGAGTTTGCCGTGCTCGAACGAAAGGTTCAAATGGCGAGAGCATACCTGATTGACCCTCATTCGTTTAAACCTGGAGAAATTTATGAAATAGACGGGGACCCAGGACAATATTTTAAAATTGATTATATGAATGGTGTGTTTGCTTGGGGTTATCGACTTGCAGGAGAGGGAAAAGAAGAAGCGTTGCCAATCTCATTATTGAATCAGCCAAAAAAATAATTGGACAAACCAGAGAATAAGACCTCTGGCTTGTCTTGTTTTTACAAATCGGAAGGTTTATTTATAAACCTGTGGCGACTCATCATCGCGCTCACCTGAAGCACGCATCCGCTCTTGTGGATGGGTATTAATCGTGCCATCTGCTCTTTTTGAAGCATATTCTGCTTTTGCTCTTGGCTCTCCCTCGAACTTGTTATTATTTTGATTTGGGAAATTCGTTGCTTTATTTCTCATGCTGGACCTCCATTAAGGGAATGAGAACACGTGAAAAGCAAAGCATTCTCAATGCTTACCACGTAAAGATAGTATCTGCTTTTTTAAAATAGGTTATGTTAAAAGAAATTGGCAATGAGGTGGATAAATGAACGATTATCATGAAAGATTAACAAAACTGCTTTTAGCTAAAAACGATCAACTCTCCAATAATCAGGCACGAACCTGGGTTGAACTTCTTTGGGATGATTTTGAAACCACTTATGCAAAAGCAGGCAGGGAATATATGGGCAGTGAAGTAGCAGAAAGAATTGTCAAGCAATGGATAGAAAACTACGGTGATAAACTGCATGAATTTGCAGCAACAAACTCAAAATACAAGGATTATTTAAATCAGGATAAAAATAGCTTAAACTAAAAAAGCGAGTGACAAAGTCACCGCTTTTTAACTTGGAATGATACTTAATTTCTTTCGTAATTTCTTCTCACTAAACACCCACCCTGTATACGAGCTAATTGGATTTAAGTTACAATCTAATTGAACAACGGCCACAAACGGATAGTGTCCATTGCTCCGATAGCGTAAATCAATAAAGCGAACTTCGTAAAAATCAATAAATTCATCGACTTCCCAGCGATAGACTGGTGAAAAGGATAAAAATGCTGAAAGGTTTTTATCCTTTTTTGCTGCCTCGATTACGGGTGTTTTCGGAACGGGTATTCGATTAAAATGGTCTAAGATTTCAACTTTTGTATTTACTGCTTTTCCCACAAAAAATTGTTTCTTGTTCATGGCAGCAATTCTCCATTGATGAAACCTCATGGTTGGTGCAATAATTATTTCTGTTGCATCGGGAATTATTCTTTTAACCTCAACCAATACCCTTTTTTTCGCCCTAAAACGAGCAAGATAGTAAGCTATAATGACTGCATACATTATCAAAAAGGTATAACCTGGATTTGCTCCTAATACCCAAATAACGATTCCAATGATATGGATCCCAAAGATAATCGGGTCAAACGTATTTATAACCCCTAGAGCAACCCATTTTGTAGAAAAAGGTCTTAGAGCCTGCGTACCGTAAGCGTTAAATATATCAACAAATACATGGATAAAAACAGCTGCAAATGTCCAAGCCCATAAATGAAAAAGATTGGCATCAGGAAAAAACGGATAGATAACGGCTAACAGTATGAGCGGCCACAATATTACAGCGGGAATAGAGTGGGTAATCCCGCGATGATTTCGAATGTATATAGCATTATTTCTTAGCTTCAAAACGGTATCAATATCAGGTATTTGCGACCCAGCAATGGTTGCAATTAAAACACTTGTCGTGGTCGCGTGGCTACTTATTACTGCGGGATCAAGTGTAGCAAGACCACCAAGAGCAATACCCATGACAACATGAGTTCCTGTATCCAAAAGGAAATCCTCCTTCAATATAGTTCTTGTAAAACTAAACAAATTGAATTATCGTAAAACAAATACATTACTTATTATATTGCCTTTTTTCATTCTTGTTAACAACATCTGGAGGAACAAAAGTTATGATAATTGAACTAAAGAATATAGAAAAAATCAATATAGCTGCTTTTCAAAATGATTTAATATCCTGGTTTAAAAGAGAACAACGGGACTTGCCGTGGCGAAAAGACCAAGATCCATACAAAATATGGGTCTCAGAAATTATGCTCCAACAAACAAGAGTTGATACAGTTATCCCCTATTTTAATCGCTTTATTGAATGGTTTCCCACCATTAGAGACCTTGCCGAGGCAGAGGAGGATAAAGTGCTTAAGGCCTGGGAAGGGCTGGGATATTATTCAAGGGTTCGAAATTTGCAATCAGCTGTTAAGGAAGTAAGCGAGAAATATAGCGGTGAAGTGCCAAATACCCCAGAAAAGATAGCTGAACTAAAAGGGGTGGGACCTTATACAGCTGGTGCGATTTTAAGTATTGCTTATGGAATTCCAGAGCCGGCTGTGGATGGAAACGTGATGAGGGTTATTTCAAGGGTCCTTTCCATCTGGGAGGATATTGCCAAATCATCTTCGCGGAAGATTTTTGAAAAAGCAGTGCGACAGTTAATTTCACATGAAGACCCTTCCTCTTTCAACCAAGCATTAATGGAATTGGGAGCGTTAATTTGTACACCCACTTCTCCTTCATGTTTATTATGTCCAGTTCGAGAACATTGCCAAGCTTTTGATGAGGGAGTTCAAAATGAACTTCCGATAAAAACTAAAAAAACCAAGATACGAAACGTTCAACTTGCTGCTGCTATCCTTTTGGATGGAAATGAGAAGGTATTAATTCACAAGAGGCCGGCAACTGGACTGCTCGCAAATTTATGGGAATTCCCTAATGTTGAGATCCATCACCCCTTACAAAATGAACGGGAGCAGGTAGCGGACCTATTTCACCATTCACTTGAGATAAACATAAAACTCGAGCGAATTATAGGGCAACTTGAACACACCTTTTCGCACTTGGTCTGGAATATTAAAGTATATTCAGGTACGTTAAATTCTGTCTTTCAAGAAAGTGAAGAATGGAAACTTGTTTCATTCGAAGAGATGAAACAATTTGCTTTCCCTGTATCCTCTCAGAAGATGCTCAAAATATTTCACGAACACCAAAAGGAATGAACGCCTTATTCAAGCGGCGTTCATTTTTCAATCATATACCGTTTTCGTTCCATGTGTATAATCTGCTTCTGGACGATTGATTCCGCCGCGATTCTCAATTTCTTCAATAATCTCTCGGTGAATCGTTTGTCCTTCGCTATTTAAATATGGAGTAATTTGCTGAAATGAGTGATGAAAAAAAGCAAGCTCACTGTTTTCCCAATCAGATTTAGCCATCATTGAAAGCTCTGTCATATCCCGTCCAACATACATATTTTCTACTTCCTTTCATAGGTTATTTATTCCTTAGTGTTTTATAATAATTGTCTTCTATTCGTGGAAAAGTTAAAATGATAACAATACTTGAATATAGAAGGGAATAGTTAGATGACTCAGAAAGTAGCACTCATTACAGGAAGCAGCAGGGGAATCGGTAAGGCAACAGCATTACGTTTGGCAGAAGCAGGATATGATATTGTTATCAATTATGCAAGAAGTAAAAAGGGTGCTCTAGAGACTGCCGAGCAAATTGAGGCATTAGGGAGAAAGGCATTAATTGTAAAAGCAAATGTTGGCGATGTTGCTAAAATTAAAGAAATGTTCGTGCAAATTGAGGCAGAATTTGGCCGCCTGGATGTGTTTGTCAATAATGCAGCATCAGGAGTTCAGCGTCCAGTAATGGAGTTAGAAGAATCCCACTGGGATTGGACCTTAAACATAAATAGTAAAGCCTTGTTATTCTGTGCACAGGAAGCAGCAAAATTGATGGAAAGAAATGGCGGGGGGAAAATTGTCAGCATCAGCTCTCTCGGTTCGATCCGCTATTTAGAAAATTACACGGTCGTAGGAGTCTCTAAAGCAGCGCTTGAGGCCTTGACAAGATATTTGGCAGTTGAGTTAGCTCCGAAAAATATTGTTGTAAATGCGGTCTCAGGCGGCGCTGTCGATACGGAAGCATTAAAGCATTTTCCAAACCGTGAAGAACTTTTACAAGAAGCAAAAGAAAAGACTCCTGCTGGAAGAATGGTCGAAATTGATGACATGGTTAACTGTGTAATGTTCCTTTTATCTGATGATTCAAGCATGATAAGGGGACAGACTATTATTATTGATGGTGGAATTTCATTACTTGTTTAAATTATTTTTAAATAATATTTTTTGCGGATAATCTCCACGAAGCATGGTTACATTATATTCGTGGAGGTGATATCAATGGCAAACTTCAATCAACAGCCAAACAAAACTTCAGCTGGAACTAACATCCAGGAAGTAAAACAACAAAACGCTCAATCTCAATCTGCTTCTGGGTCTGCAGGTCAATTTGGAACTGAATTTGCGAGCATGACAAGTGCTGCTGAAGTAAAAAAACAAAATGCTCAATCTGCTTCAGCTCAAGGCTCTCAAGGGTCCCAAGGCTCATTCGGAACTGAATTTGCAAGCGAAACTAACGCTGCTGAAGTAAGACAGCAAAACCAACAATCTCAAGCACGTAAAAACCAAGGTAATGGCCAATTTGGTCAAAGCTAATAATAGTATGCAGAAGGCACTCTAGAATCGTATAGAGTGTCTTCTTTCTGTTTCGACAAAACTTCTCTTAAGGTTACATATGTTGTCAAAGGAGAATCAGTATTGTTCGAGAATACATATTAGATACAACTATTAAGGTGGTGAGGGAAATGGATCATTTTAACCGATTAGTTTCCGATCAAATGGTGACGATGGAAAAATTACTATACCTTCAAGGAGAACTTGAACGTTGTCAACAAATCGAAGAAGAACTACAAACATTGCAGGATGCTACAGACCTTGAAAGTGTTCAAGCTGATATCCGACTGATGAAAAAAGAGTTGAAAGAGATCCAGACCATTTTTGAAAAGCAGACAGAAGAGGTAATTAATTCCTATCGGGAAATCAACCTAACAGCATCTTTTTAGGTGAAAAAACCAAGAATATCTAAAAAAATTCGCAAATTTTTACAAAGAGCCATCGAAATATGGCTCTTTTGTTTTAAAATCTGTTCCCAACCGTTATAATAATAGAAAATAGGAATTGTACTTTGTTGCCTTTTGTCATTATTTATTTATATATTGTTAAGAATAGGTTACAAAGCGTTCAGGAATGAAGGTAGGGGAGAAACATGGGCGTACCCATCGAAGGTGAACCAATGCAAATACATAGTTATAAGCACAATGGGCACATCCATCGCGTCTGGGAAGAAACAACCGTTTTAAAAGGGACACAAAATTTGGTGATTGGAGGCAATGACCGAACACTTGTGACAGAATCAGATGGCAGGACCTGGATAACAAGAGAACCAGCTATTTGTTATTTTCATTCACAATATTGGTTCAATGTGATTGGAATGATCCGTGAGGATGGTATCTATTATTACTGTAATATCAGTTCACCATTTATCTTTGATGGCGAAGCACTAAAGTATATTGATTATGACCTTGATATAAAGGTGTTTCCTGATATGACCTTTAATTTATTAGACGAGGATGAGTATGAACGTCATCGCCGGGAAATGAATTATCCAGCACCTATCGATCAAATCCTAAAAAGGAATGTTGACAAGTTGATTCAATGGATTCGGCAGCGGAATGGCCCTTTTGCACCAGATTTTATCGATATCTGGTACGAACGTTATTTAACATACAGACGTTAGATGGCAATTAGAAATATATGCGCCTGTTGATTTGATCAACAGGTTTTTATTTGCTTATTAAAGAAAATTCCGAAAGGAGGACCAATTTGAGCAGTATTCGCAAGTATCTTCAATTTGTAAAACCATACCGTTTGCAAGTAATTGGGACAATTATCATTGGAGTAATCAAATTTTCCATTCCATTAATGATTCCGATGCTGATTAAATATGTTGTTGATGACATTGTTGGAAGTCCTACCCTATCTCACGGTGAAAAAATGGATAAACTGATGTTCATTATGGGTGTAATGATAGTAATCTTTGTCATCGTGAGGCCGCCAATCGAATATTATCGGCAATATTTTGCCCAGTGGACGTCCAGTAAAATATTATATGATATTCGGGATACGATGTACACACATATCCAAAAGTTAAGCTTTAGGTATTTTTCAAATACCCGTGCTGGAGAAATTATATCACGAGTCATCAATGATGTTGAGCAAACGAAAACATTTGTCATTTCAGGATTAATGAACCTTTGGCTGGATATAGCCACAATTATTATTGCAATTATTCTTATGTTTTCTATGAATGTTAAGCTGACGTTTGTTTCGATTTTGCTGTTTCCACTCTACGCCTTCTCGATTAGATTTTTCTTTGGGAATTTACGGAAATTGACACGTTCGCGCTCCCAGGCCCTAGCCGAAGTCCAGGCCTATTTACATGAGCGGGTGCAAGGGATGCCCGTAATCAAGAGCTTTGCGATCGAAGACTATGAACAAGGCCAATTTGATAAGCAAAATAAAAACTTCTTAGAAAAGGCATTACAGCATACAAGCTGGAATGCGAAAGCCTTTTCGGCAGTTAATACCATTACGGATATTGCCCCATTAATAGTCATTGGTTATTCTGCTTACCTCGTCATTCAAGGTCAACTATCACTTGGGACAATGGTTGCGTTTTTTGCCTATATTGATAAACTTTACAATCCATTAAGAAGATTGGTTAATTCTTCCACCACTATTACTCAATCGTTTGCATCTATGGATCGGGTATTTGAATTTTTGGATGAGAAGTATGATATCGTGGATAAACCTAATGCAAGAGAATGCAGCGAGGTACACGGGGACATTTCGTTTGAGAATGTTTATTTTTCTTATGAAAAAAAAGAGGAAATGGTTTTGACAAATATTACTTTAGATGTAAAAAGGGGAGAAACGATAGCGCTCGTAGGAATGAGCGGCGGCGGGAAATCCACACTTGTTAGTCTGATTCCCCGTTTTTACGACGTGACCGAAGGAAGCATCACTTTAGACGGGGTAGACATCCGTCAATTTAAGGTTCAAACTCTGAGAGACAAAATTGGTGTGGTTTTTCAGGATAATATTTTATTTAGTGAATCGGTTATGGATAATATTTTATTAGGAAAACCAGGTGCTTCTGCTGAAGAGGTATACATGGCTGCAAAAGCGGCCAATGCCGATGAGTTTATCTTAAACCTGTCAGAAGGGTATAACACCAAGGTAGGCGAACGCGGGGTTAAGCTTTCTGGAGGTCAGAAACAACGAGTTGCGATTGCCCGTGTCTTTTTGAAAAATCCACCTATCTTAATTCTTGACGAAGCAACCTCTGCACTAGATTTAGAGAGTGAGCATGCTATACAAGAATCACTCAAGGAGTTAGCAAAGGATAGGACTACCTTTATTGTTGCACACCGATTGTCAACGATTACTCACGCAAATCGAATTGTCCTGATTGAACATGGTCAAATTGTAGAAGTCGGAACACATGACGAGTTGATGGAGAAAAAAAGAAATTATTATAAACTTTTTCAAGTGCAGCAGTTAGAACAAAAAGAAACCGAAGCAGAGTAATTTGCTTCGGTTTTTTACATACTTTCTTCGTCGATCGAGACTTCATTATGATGATACGAATGGAAGCTTGTAATCAGTGTATCAAGATGTTCTACCTGTTCACCGTAATCAATAATCGACGCAACAATTTGCATGGTATGATAATGAAGTGGATTATCATGGTCGGTAATTTCTTGCTGGTGGAGTAGAAATAAATCAAATAATTCCTTTTTATTTAAGCAGATCGTATTTTCAGAATTGGCAGGAGGGTTTGGAATTTTACCAATAAATCTAAGCATGAGCTGTTCATGATGGTAAATTAGGCAGTCTAATTGTTCCTGTATCGATTGTTGGAATTTTTCTGGAAGGTGTAATAATTCATTCTCAAAACGATGAAGTCTTTTTAAAGTATCAAGTGCCTTTTTTGCTGCAGAATGCATTTGCCGATAAATAACAAGCTTACGGGATTTTTCCAGACTATTTTTCTTAAAATAACTGCGTTCTTCTTTGTACATACTGTAGAACTGGCCCATTTGAATGATATTCTCTTTTAATTTATCAATATCTGTTTTGAGAAGATTATGATCAAAGTCATGCCTGGTGCTTAAACGGATCCATCTAATAATTTCTTCCGTTGTGCTAGTCATTCTAAAATAAAGTTTATTTTCATACTTTGGCGGCATAAATACTAGATTGACTAAAAATGCAGAAAAGACCCCAATCATGATGGTAGAAAAACGGATCCCGGCAAATGGTATGAAATCGCCACCTGGTGTTTCCATTATGGATATTAACGTAACAAGTGATAAACCAATTGTATTTTCGAGTTTAAGCTTTAAATTAATGCCAATCACAATAATAGCAGCCAAGCCAATGACAATAATATGATTTCCTAACAGAAGTACAAAAACCACTGCAAGTAAAGCACCAATGATATTTCCTTGAATTTGTTCAATGATTGTTAAATAGGAGCGATAAATGGTCGGTTGTATCGCAAATATGGCAGCAATGCCGGCGAATACCGGTGAGGGTGAATGTAATAACTGACCTAAGTAAAGGGATAACACAATAGCAATTCCCGTTTTTAAGATGCGGGCACCTAACTTCATTCCAAATAGTTTCCTTTCAAAAATAAATATATAGTTTATGGCAGCCCCAGGTAACAGTTTTACATCGAAAACAGAACTGGCGCTTTTTCAATCAGCAATAAGTTACTATACATTGATTATCATATATTATCAAGAGAAATAATATGAATTTATTTTTCATTTGTTACAGGAAAATGTCATATAAAAAAACGCCCGCTAGAGCAGCGGACGATACTATTAGTATTCTTGATCATTCTGTTGATACAGCTGGATCAGCTTGTTCTTTGACAGGAAGAACCTGCACAAATTGTTTTTCAAGATCAGTTAAAAGTACACGAAGTTGATTAGCTTCGTCAGCCTGACTATTCTGTTCAAGCAAGTCAGTATACTTGGTTAATAGTTCGTTAATATCCTGTTTGCCTTTTTCGTCTAGATCAACAACTGAAACCTTAGCTCCTTTTGCAATCCTTCTTTGAATGGCTTCTTTCGTTAATCCCATCTCAGGCTGCTGGCGAATATAGATAACCCCGCCCGTCATTCCTGCACAAATCCATGGTCCTGGGTCTCCCAGTACAAGGCCGCGGCCATTAGTCATGTATTCAAAGGCAAAACCTTTAATATTAGCATTTGAACCAATGTTACCTGCTTCTTTTTCTGGAAGTGGCTTCTTAACAGCACCGCCAATAATTAAGTCAGCACCTGAAAGTCTAATCCCTGCGCGTGCGTCGGCATTTCCTTGTGCAACAAGAAGCCCTTTTTGAGCACCATATCCAAACCCTTTTCCGACGGAACCGTTGTAATAATTGCCATCTTTACCCTTGGATTTTAGGATATAGATATTTCCACCAAAAGAAGTCTTTCCGACACCGTCCTGACCTCCGCCATTCACAGTGATGTCAATTCCTTCACTATTATAAGCACCCAAACCATTTCCAGGAATGGAACCACCCTTATATTTAAGTTGTACGGATGGAAGTTGCTTGTATGAACCATCAAGTCTTCCACGAACACGGTGACATGAAACACGGCTTCCTAGCACACGTTGTTCCGAAGTGACACTTGCAAATTCGCGAGATGAGTGTAACTGATCGACACTGCCATCAAGATACTCTGCACCCACTGCAACCTGCATTTGAACTTCTTCAATTGATTTAGATGCTTCTGTTTTTGCAAATTGGCTAATTTCTAGCGGCTTTAACAAATAGGAGAGGCTAAGCTGGCCTTGGCCTTTCATTTGCTCTAATAAATCAGAACGTCCAACAGCATCCTGTAAATTGCGAATACCAACCGATGCTGCAATTGTCTTCAACTCTGTCCCAAAGGCTGTGAAGAGATTCATAATTCCCTGCACTGCTAATTCTAATTGGCGTGGAACAAAACGTCGTAAGCCATGCTCTTTTGCTTGTGCTTCTGATTCAATTTGTGTCGCGATACCAACATGACAGGTGTCTAAATGGCAACCACGGCAAGTCGTACAACCAATTGCCAGCATTGAAAGTGTACCGAAACCAACTCGGTTTGCACCAAGGAGCATGATCTTCATAACGTCCATGGCACTCTTCATACCACCATCAGCCCAGATTTCTACTTTATGGCGAAGGCCGCTTTCAAGTAGGGCATTATGTGCAGCTTTTACACCAATTTCTACAGGTAAACCAACATGCTGAAGGGCATGTATTCTGGCAGCACCAGTACCGCCATCGAAGCCGCTCAAGGTGATAATGTCTGCACCAGCTTTGGCAATACCGACAGCAATCGTTCCGATATTCGGTACAACTGGAACTTTAACAGCAATTTTTGCTTGATCGTTTGCCGTCTTTAATTCAAGAATCATTTGTGCTAAATCTTCAATTGAGTAGATATCATGGTTGTTTGATGGTGAGATCAAATCAGAACCAAGTGTTGCATTACGTGCTTCTGCAACCTTCGCAGTTACCTTTGAACCTGGTAAGTGACCGCCTTCACCAGGCTTAGCGCCTTGCCCAATTTTGATTTCTAATAGATTCGAAGAGTTAAGTAGTTCAGCATTTACACCAAATCTTCCAGAGGCAATCTGCTGACCTCTTGTTTTTGGATATTTGCCAAGCATATCTTTGATTTCTCCGCCTTCACCATTTAGGCTAATCATGTTTAACCGGTCTGCTCCTTCAGCATAAGCTCTGAATGCTGTTTCATTCTGAGAACCAAATGACATCGAAGAAATAAGAAACGGTAAATCATGGTCCCCAACACGAAGATTAACCTCATCAGGTGAGAGAGATTTATGACTCTTTTTAAGTTGAACTAAATGGCGAATCGTTGTTGGATTCTCTGTTTCTTGTTCTGAGATTTTATCACGATAACTACTGTAGTCACCAGTAGCAGCCACTTCACCAATGGCCTTCCAAATACGTGGGAAGAGATGGAAAGTCTTTCCGACTCTTTCCTTTTCATTATGGTAATCCTCTGCTCTAGACAAAGCATCCATCTTCATCGCTTCAAAATCAGTCTCAAGTTCCTTCGAGCCAAAAAAGTTAACGATGTTTAATAGGCTAGCGATTTCCTCATGTAATCCGATACTTGAGAAAAGGCGACCGTAACCTCTCAGTTCGTGAATGCCTATTGTTGAAATTACTTTTTCCAATCCTTTTGTCAAAGCAATATATAGATTGGTTAAAGGCTTAGTTGTCTCGTCTAGAACCGTTAAGAACATGTAATAAGGACTAATTAAATCAGCACCTAATCCAAAAGCAGTGATAATGTCATGAAGTGATCGTATAGCCCCAGAACGTAGAACTAAAGAACAATCCCTTCTTATTTCTGCCTTAACTAGTGCTTGATCAATCGCAGATGTTACTAAGTGCGGGTCAATCCAATAGGAATCTTCTTGGTGTGCTTTTGCATCATCAAGAACAAGTAATGTTTTTCCAGCCTGAACTGCTTGGACTGCCTCATTTGCAAGTCTTTCTAATGCAAGCTCCAACTTTTCTTCTTTTTTGAAGGTCGTAGATATAAAGGTTACTAACTTTTGTTCCTGAAAATGGTGGACAACTTGATCAAAACTTGGCTGATCTAAACTTTCGGATAGGCTGTAGCCTGCTTTTCCTTCCAATAACAGAGGAGTTGTAAGTTCGATTACAGTTTCACTATTTTCTTTATTGAATAGGGTTGGACGCTTACCAATAATTACACGTGTGGAAAAGTGTTCTGTTTCACGGTCTCTATCAATAGCAGGATTCGTTACAACGGCAACACTTTCTTTAAAATAATCGGCAATATTTTTACGCTCTGGGTTAAGCGCAGCAAGTGGGGCATCGTGACCAAGTGAACGAATTGGTTCCACACCTTTTTCTGCCATTTGTTCGATTAATTGGATATGATCTCTTTCCCAGCCAAAAGCTTTATATTGTCCATTATGGATTTTGTCAGGATAATTCATCGTAACTGTCTTTCCTAATGAAGGAGGAAGCAAACGTACCCTACCCTCACTGAAATTTAACTTTTCAGAAAAACGGGTATAGACCTCATTCTGAAAACGAGCTTGTTCAAATACTTCTAACGTTTCACCGTTCCATTTAAAGCCAACCTTTTCACCTGGTGCTAAAGGCTTCGGATCGTTCGTATATTCGCTTGAAGAAATGATTCCTGGTTCTGAAGAAAACAGATAAGAACTATCAATTTCTAGCATCCAAAGCGGACGAAGGCCAAGAGCATCCACACTAAAAACTGCTTCATCACCAAATCTAGAAATAATACCTGCAGGTCCTTGGGCAAAGTGTCCCCATGCTTCCCTTAAATAGGTATATAGATCTTGGAGATTTTCAGGGTATGCCTTAATTTCATTGATAATTGGCGGGAATAAAACATCCATTGCTTCAAATAATGAAAATCCTTCACGGCAAATTAATGTTTCCATTGTACGGCTTAAATCTTGGGAGTCACTGCCATCTTTGACAAGTGGTACACCAATCATTTTTGCTTCATCACGAAGCTTTGCAATGGTATTAATCTCCCCATTATGTCCGAGAACACTAAACGGCTGTACCCGGAAAAAGCTTGAAAGTGTATTCGTAGAATAGCGATTATGTCCGAGTGTCATGGTTGAAGCAACAAGTGGATTCGCTAGGTCATAATAGTAACGTGGAAGAATATCCCCAGCTCCCATTACCTTATAAACCACATGGTTCTGACTTAGTGAAGCCACATGGACATGCTCGTTTGTTTCTAAATCAACTAATGTATCGAAAAGGGATTTTGATAATTCCTGACCTTTTTTTGTGGAAAGACAGGCAAATTGCCAAAAAACAGGGTTTTCCTGAATGGCAATGGGACCAAGTGCAGAAGTGTCCGTAACCTTATCAGTTTCATAAATTAAATCAAAGTCGTATTTCTCCAACTTCTTAATTAATTCTTGTTTGGTAGTTTCCCAGTTTACCTTTTGACTAATGAAAACATGACCAACAGCAAATTCTTCTTTTTCAGCTAGTGATGGTTCCTGGCCAGCCTGAAGCAATTTTTCCTTCCAAAGCTCGACAGGGATATCGGTATGAATGCCAACGCCATCGCCTTCACCGTTAATAAAACCTGCGCGATGATTCATTGTCACAAGAGCGTCTATACAATCAAAGATATTTTTTCTAGTTGGGCTCTTAGTTTTTTCAAGGCATGCGACAATCCCGCAGGCATCGTGTTCTTGTTTATGGAAATCTTTGAAAAGGGAAGGGGTCCATTTTTGTGTCATCTTATTAGGCTTTAGCAGATATCTGCTAAGGCCTCTTTCACCTCCTATGAAACTTAAAGTTTGAGAATATAGTGTTTGTAGTTAGATTTCGGTTGTTACTTTAACGAGGTATAAAGTTAAAAAGTATATCTAAAAATAATAATATAATAGTATCATAAGAATTTTCAGAAATCAAATAAATATGCAGTAATTTGGATAAGAAAATAGTGGTTAAATGGTGTAGGATAAATGAGAGAACATCTTATTGTAAACGTTTTCATGATGATTTTATAAAAAAAAGGAAGTGATTCCCACTCCCTTTTGTGCATAAAATGTGCATATTTATTCGTTAGTAAGTGAGGAAAATGCATTTCTTACCGCATGTAGTGTTGCTTCAACATCTTCTTCAGTATGAGCGATTGTCAAGAACCATGCTTCATATTTGGATGGAGCAAGGTTTATTCCTTGATGGAGCATATGTTTAAAGAACTTTGCAAATGTTTCACCGTTTGTGTTTTCAGCTTGTACATAGTTTTCGATTTTTTCATTTGTAAAATAAACAGTTAACGCACCCTTCAAACGATTAATGGTAATTTGAATATTATTTTCCTTAGCTGCCTCTAAAATTCCTTCTTCAAGCATCGCACCTAAACGGTCTAAATAGTCATAAATTCCTTCTTGTTTTAAAACCTCTAGACAGGCGATACCTGAAAGAATGGAAGCGGGATTACCTGCCATTGTCCCTGCCTGGTAGGCGGGTCCGAGCGGTGCAACGGTTTCCATAATTTCTTTTCGGCCACCGTAGGCACCAATGGGAAGACCACCACCAATGATTTTACCTAACACGGTTAGATCTGGCTGGATGCCTAATAAATCTTGAGCACCGCCGTACATAAAGCGGAAGGCCGTGATGACTTCATCATAAATCACAAGTGCGCCTGCTGCATGAGTAATATCATTCACTTCCTGCAAGAAACCTGGCTTTGGTTCAACAATCCCAAAGTTACCGACAATGGGTTCCACTAATACTGCTGCGATTTGGTCGCCCCACTTAGCGATTGCCTCTTTAAATGGTTCGATATCATTGAAAGGTACCGTTATCACTTCTTGAGCAATACTTTTCGGAACACCCGCAGAATCTGGAGTGCCTAATGTAGATGGCCCCGAGCCTGCTGCAACAAGGACGAGGTCTGAATGACCGTGATAACAGCCTGCAAATTTAATAATTTTATCTCTTCCAGTGTAGGCACGAGCAACTCGGATCGTTGTCATCACGCCTTCCGTTCCTGAGTTTACGAAACGAACTTTTTCCATAGAAGGAATTGCTTCTTTTAACATTTTCGCAAATTTCACTTCATGAGGTGTTGGTGTACCATAAAGGACGCCGCTTTCTGCTGCACGTTTGATTGCCTCTGTGATATGTGGGTGGGCATGACCGGTAATAATGGGCCCATATGCTGCGAGATAATCGATATATTGATTGCCGTCGACATCCCAAAAGTAAGCACCTTGTGCGCGCTCCATTACAACCGGAGCACCTCCGCCAACAGCTTTATAAGAACGTGAGGGGCTATTAACTCCACCAACAATGTGTTCAAGTGCTTCATTATGTAATCTTTCTGAATTAATAAATTTCATTTTTTTCCTCCTTAAATTGCTTCTTACCTATTTTATCACTTTTCTTCACTCACTTAATCTGTTTTCACTTTTGCGAAAATTAATGGGGTACTTGATTGTTGTTTTATCAACCTCAATTGGCTAAACTAATTCTTTAGGGCATTGTTTCGGGAGGTAAAAATGAAAAATGTGATTGAAGTCAAAAATTTACGAAAAGAGTTTAAGTCATATTCCAGCAGGTCAGGTTTAAAAGGGGCGTTTCGGGACTTACTAACAAGAAATTATAAAGTTGTTCCGGCTGTAAATGATATTAATTTTACAGTGAAAAAGGGTGAAATGGTCGGTTATATCGGTGAAAACGGTGCTGGGAAATCAACTACGATTAAAATGCTTACAGGAATTTTAACGCCCTCTTCAGGGGAGATCACAGTAAATGGAATGAATCCTCATAAAGAACGGGAACGATTTGTTCAAACCATTGGAGTTGTTTTCGGACAGCGTTCGCAATTATGGTGGGATATTGCTGTTCAAGAATCCTTTCGCCTTTTGAAAAAGGTGTATAAGGTATCAGATGCAGATTATAACAGCCACATGAATCATGTGATACAAACATTAGATATCGAGCCGCTCTTAGATAAGCCTGTGCGCAAATTATCTCTTGGCCAAAGAATGCGGTGTGAGCTTGCGGCTGCATTGATTCATAATCCGCCACTATTGTTTTTGGATGAACCGACTATCGGCTTAGATGTACTCGTTAAGTTGAAGATTCGTGATTTTTTAAAAGAAATCAATGAGAAATATCAGACGACAATCCTCTTAACCACACACGATTTAACCGATATTGAGGCATTATGCGAGCGGGTGATTATGCTCGATGAAGGTAAGGTTATTTATGATGGTGCGCTTAAGAATCTCCAGGAGAAATGGGGCGAAGGGAAAGAACTTCAGTTTCAGTTTCTTGAGAAGGTTGGAATTTCTGCCGTGAAAAATCTTACCAGCGGAATGCCTGTTAAGTGGGACCTTGACGAAAAAGAGCAAATCTTTACCGCCACACTTGAAGATAATGATGAACTTATTTCACAAGTAATTGCCAAAGTAGTAGCTGCATTTAAAATTAAAGATATTAAAATAAACGAAACATCTACAGAAGAAATCATTCGAAATATTTATGAAAAGGGTGCAGTATAAGTGGAGAAATACCTTGAAATGATTAGAATCCGCTTTTTAATGATGCTTGCATACCGTACCAATTATTACACCGGAATTCTAATCTATAGCATTAACATTGGGGCATATTATTTTTTATGGTCGGCGATCTATGGTTCTAAGGAACATATTGTTGGTTTATCTGTCACTCAGATGACCACATATGTAGCGGTCTCCTGGATGGCTCGAGCATTTTACTTCAACAATCTTGATCGTGAAATGGCATTAGAAATTATGGAAGGTAAAGTGGCTATTGAATTAATCAGGCCCTATAATTATCTTGGTATGAAAACGATGCAAGGTCTGGGGGAAGGGATTTTCAGGTTATTCTTTTTTTCTGCACCGGGAATGATCATTGTTTACTTCGTCTTTCCTATTAAATTTACCTGGGATCCAAGTGTCTGGGGATTGTTTGCGCTCTCCATCCTGTTAAGTTTTTTTATAAATACGGAACTGAATTTATTAACTGGGATTACTACTTTCTTCTTATATAATAACTCTGGGCTAATTCGGGCAAAACGTGTCGTTATTGATTTGTTTTCAGGGCTGCTACTGCCGATTAGTTTTTTTCCAGGCTGGGCACAGGGTGTGATGAAATTTCTTCCCTTTCAAGGAATCAGTTATTTTCCCAGTATGATTGTTACTAAAGGTTTTTCCCATACCCAGGCACTTGAAGCAATTTCACAACAATTTGTTTGGGTAATCATATTATTTTTTCCAATCCAAATTCTTTGGATTTTGGCGAAGAAACAACTGATTATTCAAGGGGGGTAAGAGTTGTTTTACATATCTATGTTTTTTCAATATATATCTCAATATTTAAAAACGAGACTTCAATATCGAGCAGATATATTTGTAGAGTTTTTCTCTGATTTACTATCACAAGCAATAAACCTTATTTTCATATTGGTCGTCTTTGGACATACCAATTTGTTAAATGGCTGGAACAGGGATGAAATCATATTTATCTATGGATTTTTTCTAGTACCTTCCGCAGTCTTTTCTGCCTTCTTTAACATTTGGGATTTTAATGAGCGCTATATCGTAAAGGGGGAGCTGGATCGTATCTTAACAAGGCCGATACACAGTCTCTTTCAAATTATCCTTGAACGAATTGAATTGGAATCATTGTTAGGGGCATTAACAGGACTTGCTGTCATGTTTTATGCGGGTAGTCGATTGGGACTGGAAGTCCATTGGTTCGATCCAATCTTATTTATTGTTTTTGTCCTTGGTGGGGCATTGGTTTATGGTGGAGTTTTCATCATGATTGCCTGCATTAGCTTTTGGGCAGATGCGCGTACATCTCTTATGCCGATGATGTACAATATTAGCAACTATGGCAGGTACCCAGTTAATATCTATAATAAACTAATTCGTTTTGTACTAACATGGGTGATGCCATTTGCCTTTGTTGGTGTTTATCCTGCTGCCTTTTTCCTTGGAAAAAAAGAATGGTTTTGGTATTCGTTTTTAACACCTGTGATGGGAGTTGTTTTTTTCGTACTTTCCGTAATGCTATGGAATCAAGGGGTAAAAAAATACCGAGGTGCGGGCAATTAACTAGAATTTGATATTTTATTGGTCAAGCGTGCATAGAAATTAAATACCAGATGTTAAAATAGAGGTGGTCTGTGGTGTTTTTTTTCTTGCTTCCAATCGTCATCTTTTGCATCTTTATGAGTTTACGGACGCTTTTTATTCCAAATACCGTAAAAGGTAAATTGGTATCAATTGATAATTTTTTGTATTTAGGTTCTGTGTATTTGACTGTCATTATTGGTTTTGGTCTTATTTATTTGCTTTTTGAGTTAATCGGAATGTCATTGTTGATAGAGGTAAATAATCAAAACAAAAATATTTTTGAAACAAGCTTTTACTTTAGTGCAATGACCTTATTTTCAGTTGGGAATGGCGATGTCATTCCACATGGGATTGGAAGAATCCTTACCGTTACAGAGGCGTTGATCGGTTATACACTACCTGCTGCATTTGTTGCCCGCGTTGTTTTTGATCGGGAAAAAGTAAGTTAGCGATGCAGGATAGTTGTTTTGTCAGCTAGGGTTTTGCTACGCTAACGATAAGGAATAATTTACAATGGGAGTGGTAGGGATGACAGTTGAAATCGGAATGAAAGTACCGAATTTTGAGTTAGAAGCTAATAATGGAGAAACAGTAAATCTTTCAAAATTTTGGGGCACAAATGTTGTAATTTATTTTTATCCAAAAGACATGACTCCAGGCTGTACAACCGAAGCATGTGATTTTCGGGATCAAATTCAACAATTTACTGAGGTAAATGCCGTGATTTTGGGAGTCAGTCCGGATCCGGTTGACCGCCATCAGAAATTTGTAGAGAAATATGGTTTACCATTTTTGCTACTTGCAGATACGGAACATCTTTTAGCGGAAGCATTTGGAGTTTGGAAGTTAAAGAAAAACTTTGGGAAAGAATACATGGGTATAGAAAGATCTACTTTTATTATTGATAAGGAAGGCAAACTCGTCAAAGAATGGAGAAAGGTCAAAGTTAAAGGTCATGTAGAAGAGGCTTTATCTTACATACGAGAACAGTTAAGCTGATCTGCATACTGAAGCCTATTTTGTACAGAAAAGGCATTTGTCCAATGCAAGAAACGTAAGATTGAATATCATTTTATTAGGGCATACCTCCTCAGATAAACTTTGGGTCCATAGTGGCCCCTTTTTTTATGGAAATAAAAAGGATTTCTAAATTTCAATTTAAATAAGCATATATGGGATTTATCATGAAATAAGTTCTAGGTTTGGACTTGCGGTGAGTCATTTAATAATGAAAATTTTCAAGAGAAAGAAATAATTGATAATATTTATCATAAAATACAAACAAATCTTTTTTATGTGGGGGCGGAGCTTGCTACACCATAAACATTTCCCTTTAATGAGATAACAATATTGACAAAAGTACAAATTACTTAGTAAAATTAATTATAACAATTATAATCTAAGAATACTTTTTAGAAAGAAGGTGCATGGCGATGAATCATTTAAAAGAAGCGTTGGATACCTTAAAAGAAACAGGGGTACGGATTACTCCGCAGCGTCATGCGATACTTGAATATTTAATAAACTCGATGTCACATCCTACCGCAGATGATATATATAAAGCTCTAGAGGGAAAATTCCCTAATATGAGTGTGGCGACAGTTTACAATAATTTACGAGTATTTCGTGAAGTGGGTCTAGTGAAGGAATTAACTTTTGGAGATGCCTCCAGCCGTTTTGATTTTGTAACATCCCATCATTATCATGTGATATGTGAGAAGTGTGGGAAAATTGTTGACTTTCTTTATCCGGGCTTAGATGAAGTGGAGCACTTAGCATCGCATGTAACCGGCTTTAAAGTCGAGAATCATCGCATGGAAATTTACGGTTCTTGCCCAGAGTGCGCAAGTAAAGAAGTGCATTAAATAGGAGGGCGGCTGATTTTTAAAAAATCAGTCTTTTGCTGCAAATAAAAGAGGAAGAAGTAATCCATGGCAGCTATTCTGCAGATTGGTTTACTTCTTCCTCTTTTTATTTTTAGGATTTTTTATTATAGGACTCATCGAATTCCTTGCCTATTAAATTAGGGTCAAGGGTTAATGGCTCACGACAATACATACACATATCCACTCTACCAAGCATTTTAGTATGCTTACCGCAGTTTGGACATTTTACTTGGATGGTTTTTGTAGAAAGCATTCCAATCCAAAAATAAACAATAGTACTGGCAATAATAAAAAGAAGGCCCAAAATCATAAAAATGGTCATAATAAGTGGTGAAGATCGAAAAAAGATACCACCATACATAACAATGAAACCAATGAAAATTAACGATAATGCAAAGGTACGAATTTTATTTATTTTACTCGAATATTTTGCCATGTAACTCCCTCCTAGAGAAAACTATACCATATTTATAAACAGAAAAGAAAAATCTAGGTAGAAGAATGTCGAAATTTGTCTTTGAATAAAGAAGGAGATTTATTTTCCTTGTCGAACTTATATTGCTACCTGAAAAAAATGGAGGAATGAAGATGGAAGACATCCTTCGGCCTATTTATCAAGAAAGGGCGAGCCAATTAAATACCCTTGGAGTATTAATGGTACAAAAAAAACAAAAGTTAAGCCACATAACAGATTCATTTGATGAAATTCTCTTAGTTCTTGTCAAAGAAGCGGATCAACCGCTATTCATTAAGCACTATACTTACTACGATAAAAAGGCAGCAATGCATATCATCACAGAAGCGCAGTTGCAAGAGTGGTTATTATTAGGATCGAATCGGAAAATATTTGAATGGCTTCATGAGGCAAAAATCATTTTTGATCGAAATGAATACGTAGTCAATTTAAAAACGGAATTGCGAGAATTTCCTTTTAACGGACGCAAAATAAAAATGGGTTTAGAATTTGCCAAATTGATTCGGCGATATGTGGATGGAAAAGCTTTGTTTGAAGGTCATCAGTTTTTAGATGCATACAACTATGTTGTCCATTCGCTGCACCATCTTGCCAGGTTAGCCATATTAGAAAATGGACTCCATCCAGAACTGACTGTTTGGAATCAAGTAAAACAGATTGAACCAGAAATTTATAAACTATACGAAGAACTTGTCTATAGCGAAGAAACGCTTGAGAAAAGACTTGAGCTGCTGTTCCTTGCGAGCGAGTTCATGATCCATTCGAGAACAAATATTGGGACAGTCCATTTGTTAGATATTCTTAGTCGTAAGGAAATTTGGATGTTTAATGAAATTATGAGTGAAGAAGAGTTGATCCCATACTCAGTCGATTTGGGAGTGCTTCTTGAATATTTAATTGATAAACATTTGATAGATGTAGTTAATATTGAAACGAAGGGCCAAGGGGTTTTTCATAGAGGTTATCGACTCAATAAAAAATTATCGTAAAAAAGCAATAAAACCTATTGACCTTTTCGTTGTTACTTGGTATATTAATAACCGTCGCTGAGAAACAAACTAAATGATTTTTTCGTAAGTGGCGGTTTTAAAAAAAGTTATTGACACTTTCAAACGCTTTGTGTTATATTAATAAAGTCGCTTACGAGCGAATGAGAAATTGATCTTTGAAAACTAAACAAACAAAATCGTGCAAACAAACAAAATTTTTAGTTTCAAATAAGAAACTAAGCCAACGTAACAAATGAGCTAATCAACTTTCTTGGAGAGTTTGATCCTGGCTCAGGACGAACGCTG